>JARYLO010000023.1 GCA_029907605.1 Sedimentisphaerales bacterium | reverse complement strand
GGCAGTGCCTTTGCTTAGGACCGAGGCGCCTTTGGTTCAGACGGGCATGGAGGAGGTGGTAGGCAAATACTCAAGCATGGTTGTGAGGGCCAGGCGTTCAGGTGTGGTCACTGCAGTAGACGCGACCAGGATCGTCATTGACGATACCGATGAGTACAATCTGGAGAAGTTCGTTGGTCTCAACGAACGGACATGCCTGAACCAGAAGCCCATCGTGCGTGTTGGCCAGCGTGTGGAGGCCGGGCAGATCATCGCCGATGGTGGCGGAACTGATCATGGTGTATTGGCACTGGGCAGGAATGTGCTTGTGGGTTTCATGCCTTTTGAGGGCTACAATTTCGAGGACGCCATCATCGTCAGCGAGAGGCTCTGCAAGGATGACGTCTTCACCAGTATCCACATAGACGAGTTCACCGCAGAGGTGATGGAGACCAGGCTGGGCAAGGAGGAGTTCACCAGGGATATACCCAATGTAAGCGAGCGGGCGTTGCGCAACCTTGACGAGAATGGTATTGTCAGGGAGGGCACCAGGGTCTGTGCCGGGGACATCCTGGTCGGTAAGGTGGTGCCAAAGAGCAAGGTGGAGCTGACGCCTGAGGAGAAGCTCCTGCATGCTATATTTGGAAGGGCAGGAGAGGATGTGAAGAACGACTCACTGGAATTGCCCAGCGGCTACGAAGGGGTGGTCATCAAGACAGAGCTGTTTACCAGAAGGGGTGTAGGTACTGAAGAGCAGAAGAAGGCCTGGGAGCAGAAGATAAAGGACTACCAGGCCAAGATGAAGGCCAAGCAGTGTGCGGTATTCAGGCAGATGATCGCTGCCATCCACCAGCAATTTGAGGTCGACATCGTCGATCCATCCACAAAACAGAAGGTCGGCGCAAGCGAGAACGATGACGTCATCTGTGAACAGATCGAGACCTTTGACATAAAGTGGGTAAAGCCCGCCTCTGTCCGGCCACAGGTCCAGAAGATCGTGGACCAGTATTGGGTCAAGATCGTTGAGCTACAGGAGGAGACCGAGCGACAGGTCGAGAGGCTCAAGTATGGCGACGAGCTACCCAGCGGTGTGCTGCAGATGGCCAAGGTCTACGTGGCCATAAAGAGGCAGCTATCAGTAGGTGACAAGATAGCTGGAAGGCATGGCAACAAGGGCGTCATCGCGAAGATTATGCCTGTAGAGGACATGCCCTGCCTGGAGGATGGTACACCCCTGGATATATTGCTTAACCCCCTTGGTGTGCCAAGCAGGATGAACGTTGGTCAGATCCTGGAGACCCATCTTGGTTGGGTGGCAAAGATATTGGGCTTTACTGCCATCACCCCTGTCTTTGATGGGGCCACTGAGAAGGACATCTTCGAGCTGACCGAACAGGCCAATCAAAAGATGGCCAGACGCAAACAGGAGTTAGAGCAGCGCGGGGAGGCCCCCCCTGTGGATGAGTTCTTTATCCAGGTACCAAAGGACCTAAAGGTCCAGTTGTACGATGGCAGGACAGGTGAGTCGTTCGACCAACAGGCTACGATAGGGTTCATCTATATGATGAAGCTGCACCACCTGGTTGATGACAAGATCCATGCAAGGGCCACAGGTCCATACAGCCTTATTACCCAGCAGCCACTTGGCGGTAAGGCAAGGGCAGGCGGTCAGAGGTTTGGTGAGATGGAGGTCTGGGCCCTGGAGGGCTATGGTGCGGCCTATACGTTGCAGGAGATGTTGACGGTAAAGAGCGACGATGTGGAAGGCAGGACGAAGATCTACGAGTCCATAGTCAAGGGACAGAATATCCTCGAGGCGGGGACCCCGCTTTCGTTCGATGTGCTTTGCAACGAGATACGTGGTCTGTGTTTGAATATACAATTGGAAAAGAAGCGGCTTCTTGGAAGCACTTCTTCTCTGTGATGCAGGACTGTGGTTTAGAAGGAGTACTGCATGTTGACTAATATCTACGATCGCATTAACGACTACGGTTCTGTAAGGATCCAACTTGCTAGTCCCAATGACATAAGGAGTTGGTCCTTTGGAGAGGTCCGCAAGCCTGAGACCATAAACTACAGGACATACAGGCCTGAAAAGGATGGTCTGTTCTGTGAGAGGATCTTTGGGCCGGAGAGGGACTGGGAGTGTGCTTGCGGAAAGTACAAAGGTACCAAGTTCAAGGGCATCATCTGTGATAGGTGCGGTGTAAAGGTCACGCATAGCCGCGTCAGGCGCAAGAGGATGGGACATATCAACCTTGCCGCGCCTGTGGTGCATATATGGTTCTTCAAGTCCATACCCAATCGGCTTGGTACCTTGCTGGCCATGAAGGGCAATGACCTGGAGAAGATCATATATTTCCAGGACTATGTGGTCACAGACTCTGGTGACAGTCCCTTGAAGGTCGGACAACTCCTTACAGAGGATGAATACAGGGATGCGGTCCATAAGTATGGCAATACATTCAAGGCTGGTATGGGTGCTGAGGCGATCAAGGCCCTGCTGGAGCGGTTGGATCTGGATGCACTCAGCAAGGAGCTCTCGCAGGAGATCGCCCAGACCAATAGTCAGCAGAAACTCAAGGACCTGATCAAGAGGCTCAAACTAGTCAACGATATCCGGAACAGTGGTAACAAACCCACATGGATGGTCCTGGAGGCCATACCGGTCATACCGCCTGACCTGAGGCCTTTGGTATTACTTGAGAGGGACAACTTCGCCACCAGCGATTTGAATGACCTGTATAGGAGGATCATCAATCGCAATAACCGGCTCAAGAAGCTGATCGATCTGAATGCACCAGAGGTGATCATCCGCAACGAGAAACGGATGCTCCAGCAGGCTGTAGACTCCCTGCTCGATAATGGCAGGTGCCGCAGGCCAGTGCTTGGCAGCAACAACAGGCCCCTCAAGAGCCTGACGGACATGATAAAGGGTAAGCAGGGTAGGTTCCGTGAGAATCTGCTTGGCAAGCGGGTTGACTACTCGGCCAGGTCCGTCATCGTTGTAGGGCCAAAGCTGAAGTTGTATCAGTGCGGTTTGCCCAAGAAGATAGCGCTGGAGCTGTACCAACCCTTTATCATCAAGCTTCTCAAGCAGCATGGCTATGCGGACACCATCAAGAGTGCCAAGAGGATGATAGAGAGACTGGATCCTCAGGTCTGGGATGTGCTCGAGGAGGTCATCCACCAGCATCCGGTGCTGTTGAACAGGGCTCCCACCCTCCACAGGATGGGTATCCAGGCATTTGAGCCCGTATTGGTAGAGGGCAATGCCATCATGCTCCATCCATTGGCATGCAAGGGGTTCAATGCGGACTTTGATGGCGATCAGATGGCGGTGCATTTGCCGCTTTCTGTGGAGGCCCTTGCAGAGACCTATGTGCTGATGATGACCACAGGCAACATATTCTCACCTGCCAATGGCTCGCCTATGGTCAGCCCTTCGCAGGACATGGTCCTAGGAAACTTTTACCTGACGGTAGCTATTGACCAGTTCCACAAGGTAGATCCAGGTCCAAGGCCTGCATTCAAGGATCCTTTTGAGGCCATGTTGGCCTATCAAGCCAAGAAGATCGGTCTGCACCAGAAGATCAGGTTAAGGCTTCCTGCAAGCAGATTGGTGGTGGACGATAAGAATGAATCGCAGCCAAGGTCTTATGCAAGGCCAGGCAGCCCTACTCAACTAATAGAGACCACGGTTGGTAGGTGCATATTCAATGACATCCTGCAAGAAGGCATGCCCTTCTATAACCTCTCGATGTCGCAAAAGAGGCTGGGCAGGGTGATCAGTGATTGCTACCGGTATTGTGGTCAGGCCGCTACTGTCGACCTCTTGGACAGGATCAAGGACCTTGGCTTTGAATACGCAACTTTGGCTGGCATAAGCTTCGGCCTGACGGACCTGAAGATCCCGCCCAAGAAGGCACAGATTATTGCAGAGACGGAAAAGCGGGTAAGCAAGATCCAGCAGCATTATGAGGATGGTGTGTTGACAGAGAGGGAGCGCTACAACCAGGTCATCGACGCCTGGACCAATGCCAGGGTGGCAGTGACCAGTGAGATGATCAAGTGTCTTAGGGAGGATCGCAAGGAGGATGGTACCCCTTACCTCAACCCCATATTCATGATGAGCGACTCTGGGGCAAGGGGAAGTGTGGATCAGATCCAGCAGTTGGCTGGCATGAGGGCCCTTATGGCAAAGCCCAGCGGCGAGATCATAGAGACGCCGATAAAATCCAACTTCCGCGAGGGTCTTTCTGTGCTGGAGTACTTTAGCTCCACGCACGGTGCAAGGAAGGGCCTTGCTGATACGGCCCTCAAGACGGCCAACTCCGGTTACCTGACAAGGAAGCTGATAGACGTTGCACAGAATGTGATCATATTCGAGCGGGATTGTGGCACATTGCAGGGTATCACCAAGACCGCCATCAGCCGTGGCGAGGAGGTTGATGTACCTCTGTCCAAGCTGATCGTCGGTCGCACGGCCAGGGACAACATACGTAATCCGATCACTGATGAGATGATCGTCAGGGAAAACGAGATCATCACACCGGAGATAGCTGCCAAGATAGAGGCCTTGGGATTGGATGCAATACGCGTCCGCAGTCCTCTGACCTGTGAGAGCCCTATGGGTGTTTGCGCGAAGTGTTATGGACGGGACCTCAGCACCGGGCAATTGGTTGAGGAAGGCGCTGCTGTCGGCATAGTGGCAGCCCAGTCCATCGGCGAACCAGGCACGCAGCTTACCTTGAGGACATTCCATACAGGAGGTGTGGCTTCTAGGGCGATCCTGGAGCGGGAACAGAGGGCTACATGTGCTGGCCGGGTACAGTACAGGGACCTGAATGCGGTCACATATGTCAAGGATGGTACATCCACCACCGTGGCACTCAAGAAGAATGGTGAGGTGGCCCTATTGGACGAGAAGGACCGCGAGCTGGCAAAGTACAAGGTCCCTTATGGTGCTAGCTTGTTGGTAAAGGATGGTCAGGAGGTCAAGACCGGCGAGTTGCTGTTCGCGTGGGATCCGCACAGGATGCCCATATTGGCCGAGGTCTCCGGTACGATCAGGTTTGTGGATATCATCGAGGGTGAGACCGTGCTGCCGGAGGATCTCAAGAGCCGTGGTGGCAGGCCAAAGGGTAGATCTGAAGGCCATACAAGGGTCTCAGAGAAGTTGGTGGTCGTGGAGCACAAGGGGGATAAGCACCCCCAGATCATCATCGAGGATCCAAATGGGAAGATCCTGGATGTGCACTATCTGCCTGCAGGGGCCCGTATAGAGGTCACCGAAGGTCAGGCCATCCAGGCCGGTGAACTGCTTGCCCATCAGCCCAGGGCCACTGGAGGGACACAGGATATCACTGGTGGTCTGCCGAGGGTAACCGAGGTATTCGAGGCCAGGGTTCCGAAGGATCCTGCTGCCATGGCCGAGATCAGTGGACGTGTGGAGCTTCGCAGCGACCGCCGCAAGGGCAAGATGACGATCATCGTACGCAGTGAGTCTGGCATGGAGAAGGAGCATCACGTGCCAAGGGATCGGCACTTGAATGTACACGCAGGTGACGTGGTGCAGGCAGGTGATGCCCTCACGGATGGTCCACTGGTGCCGCACGACATCCTCAGGATCAAGGGCGAGGAGGCCTTGCAGAGGTACCTGATCGCTGAGGTCCAGAACGTCTATAGGTCCCAGAACGTCAACATCGATGACAAGCACATAGAGATCATTATCGCCAAGATGATGCGGAAGGTAGAGATAGAGTCCGTTGGTGACAGCAACTTGCTGCCTGGCGAGGTGGTGGATCGCTATGTGTTCCGCAAGGAGAACGAGCGGCTTGCCAACAGTGTAAAGATCACCAAGGCCGGCGATGCAGCGATGGTGACGGTCGGCAAGGATGGGACCGGCAGGCCATTGAAGGAAGGTGACATCATCGACAAGCAGGAGCTTGCCCAGATAAATGAGAAGATAGAGGCCCTTGGTGGAGAACCTGCAAAGGGTAAGAAGTGCAGGCCTGCACAGGCAAAGACCCTGTTGATGGGCATAACTAAGGCCTCACTGTGGTCTGAGAGCTTCATTGCAGCCGCCAGCTTCCAGGAGACCACCAAGGTCTTGACAGAGGCTGCATTGGCCGGTAAGGTAGATTATCTTGTCGGCCTTAAGGAAAACGTGATCCTTGGCCACCTGATCCCCGCCGGGACAGGTTTCAAGCCGTATGTAGAGATGAAGGTCAAGCATCTGGCCCCTGCGCCATTGCCAAAGGAGATGGCCGAGAAGGAGAAGGTCTTGGATACGGAGGCAAAGGCGGAGGCTGCGGTCAAGCAGGCCTTGGGGCTGGAGCAGTAGTTACTATTGGAAGAGAATAGCTATGCCGACAATCAATCAATTGGTACGTAGCCCGCGTAAGCATCGCAAGGGCAAGAGGCGGATGTCCGACATAAGTGGATCCCCTCAAAAGCGGGGTGTATGTTTGGTCGTGAGGACCATGACACCCAAGAAGCCTAACTCGGCGCTGCGGAAGATAGCAAGGGTTAGGCTTACTAACGGCAAGGAGGTGACTGCGTATATCCCTGGTATTGACCACAACCTCCAGGAACACAGTACGGTCCTTATCCGTGGTGGTCGCGTGCGAGACCTGCCTGGTGTGCGATATCACATAATCCGTGGCGTCTTGGACTGTGCTGGTGTTGCGAATCGAAGGCGAAGTCGGAGCAAGTACGGTGCCAAGCGGGCCAAGTAGCATAAAGGGGCTTTGATGGCAAAGAAGAAGCGTTTTACAAAGTCTAGTGAGCAGCTAAGGCCAGACCCCAAGTACAATAACACGTTGGTGGCCAAGTTCATAAACTGCCTTATGTGGGATGGCAAGAAGGAGATTGCACAGAGGGTCTTCTATGACGCCATGGAATTGATATCTCAAAGACTGAGGGATGTGTCACCACTTGATGTCTTTGAGACAGCGGTCAACAACGTCAAGCCTGTGCTGGAGGTCCGTAGTAAGAGGGTTGGCGGTGCGACCTACCAGGTGCCTATGCAGGTAGGACCCAAGCGACAGCAGTCCCTTGCATTCAGGTGGATCATACAGGCCGCAAGGGCCAAGAAGGGAAGGCCCATGGCTGAGCGTCTGGCAACAGAGCTGATAGATGCGTACAACAAACAGGGAGGTGCAATGACCACCAGGGAGAACGTGCACCGTATGGCCGAGGCCAACAAGGCCTTTGCACACTTTGCTTGGTAATCAGTAGTCTTTATCTGCCACGGCCAGTCGGGTGACCTGATTGCCGTGGCAGTTTTTTTGTAGTCTCTTCTATGGTAGATCTAACCAAGTTACGTAACATAGGTATCGTCGCACACATCGATGCGGGCAAGACAACCGTATCTGAGAGGATCCTCTACTATACTGGCAAGACATATAAGATAGGGGAGGTCCATGAAGGTACCACGGTCATGGACTACCTTGAGGAAGAGCAAGAGAGGGGCATCACTATCACTGCTGCAGCCACGACATGTCCTTGGGGGGATCACCAGATCAACCTGATCGATACCCCAGGACACATAGACTTCACGATAGAGGTGGAGAGGTCGCTGCGGATCTTGGATGGTGCTGTGGTGGTTTTTGATGCCAGTGAAGGCGTGCAGGCCCAGAGCGAGACGGTCTGGAGGCAGGGGAGGAAGTACCAGTTGCCGTGCATATGCTTCCTCAACAAGATGGATAAGACCGGCGCGGATTTTGAGATGTGTGTGGAGAGTATCCGCACCAAGTTGGACGCCAACCCGCTGTTACTGCAATTGCCGATAGGCATAGAAGACACGTTCTGCGGGATGATAGACTTGGTCTGGATGAAGGCCCTGTACTACGACGTGGACAGACTTGGTGCAAGATACAGGGTCGAGTCTATACCTGCAGAGTACGCGGCCAAGGCGGCCCAATACAGGGCTGCACTGTTGGACGGGATCGCTGAGTACGATGATCAATTGATGGACTGTTTTGTCCATGATAGGCCCATAGATGCTCAGATGATCGAGAGGGCCATTAGAAGGGCCACGATAGCATGCAAGGCTAATCCAGTGCTTGTGGGGGCTGCCTTGAGGAATACAGGCATCCAGCGATTGTTGGATGCGGTGGTTTCTTACCTACCCTCGCCCCTGGATAACCCACCTATGGTGGCACACAGGCCCGACGATAAGGCACAAAGGGACGTCAAACTGGACTGTGACCCTGCTGGTTCGGTGGTCGCGTTGGCATTCAAGATCGTCTCAGATTCCCATGGAGACCTGACATATCTGCGGTTGTATAGGGGTACGATCAGACCCGGCATGAGATTGCTCAATCCAAAAAGGCAGGTCAGGGAGAACATAACCAGGATCTTTCAGATGCACGCCGACGAGAGACTGGCACTGCAGGAGGCCCAGGCCGGTCAGATCGTGGCCGTTGTCGGCCCAAAGGAGACATTGACCGGTGATACGCTCTGCGATCCCAGGCACCCGTTGATATTGCCAGCCATATCGTTTCCACAGACCGTTATCACCATGTCTATCGAGCCAAGGTCTGCTGCCGACCGGCCAAGGCTGTCTGAGGCCCTGCGTGCACTGAGGAGGGAGGATCCCAGTTTCGACTACCACACGGATCCTGAGACAGGTCAGACCGTCGTCGGCGGTATGGGCGAGCTGCATCTAGAGATCATCTCACATAGGCTTATAAAGGATTGGAAGGTGGAGGTCAGGGTGGGCAAGCCACGGGTGGCCTATAGGGAGGCGATCACCCTCAAGGTAAGGGCAGAAGGGAAGTTCATACGCCAGACCGGAGGAAGGGGTCAGTACGGCCATGTGATACTGGAGTTAGAGCCATTGATGACCCCTGAAGGCAATTGGGCAGACCAGATGGAGTTCGAGGCAGCCGTACAGTCTGGTGCGGTGCCAAAGGAGTTCTTCCCTGCTGTTCAGCGTGGGGCAAGCGAGGCACTCAAGCAGGGGGCCCTTGGTGGGTACCTTGTGATGGGGGTCAAGGTCAGGTTGGTAGATGGATCCTTCCACAGCGTGGATTCCTCTGAGCTGGCCTTCGAACAAGCGGCCCAGATTGCAGTAGGAAAGGGCTTGAAGGAGGCCGGACCTGTGCTGTTGGAGCCGGTCATGAGGGTCCAGATCGAGACCCCAGAGGCCTACCTGGGTGCGGTGCAGGCAAACCTGTTGGCCAGGCGTGGTACGATCGTTGACTGCCAGGCCAGGGGCAAGATCAGGCTCATCGACGCTAAGGTCCCATTGGCCGAGATGTTTGGATACGCCAGCCACCTTCGCGGTTTGACTGCAGGTAGGGGCACCTTTACGATGGAGCCTCTTTGCTATCAGCAGGTACCTGATGCGGTCCTACAACAGGTAATTATGTAAGTTTTTTCCACTGCGGCCGTTGACAGGAGCGGTATTCAGCCTTAAACTTATGGTCTTTTAGGATCACGGCTGAGTTGTAGCCAGAAGGTCTGGCAAGCCAAAGATATTGATGAGCATTGCGGAATACTGCCGTCGCAGTGGGACTGTTTTGTCTTGCGTGCGAGGCAGGGCTGATAGGTCAGTAACGGTGTTAGTGTACATGCAAGAGGACAGGTATGCCAGCTGAGACTGAGCGGATTAGGATAAGGTTGGAGGCGTATGATCACAGGATACTGGATGCCTCTGCCAAGGAGATCGTCGAGCATGCGCGAAGGACGAATGCTCGCGTCTGTGGGCCTATCCCCTTGCCTACGCGGATAGAGCGGTATACCGTGCTGCGTAGTCCTCATATAGACAAGAAGTCTAGGGAGCAGTTTGAGCTAAGGACCCATAAACGTCTGATTGACATCTATGAGGCGAATGCCAGGACCGCAGAGGTCCTGAACCGCTTGGTGGTGCCGGCTGGGGTATTCGTGAGGATAAAGGCCTAGGTGGTACCTGCTAGGGGCTAGATATATGGCGATGTTGCTGGGAAAGAAGGTTGGCATGACCAGGTTGTATGACCAGGAGGGCAGGTCGGTACCTGTGACCGTCCTGCAGGTTGGGCCGTGCGTGGTCACAC
Source organism: Sedimentisphaerales bacterium (assembly GCA_029907605.1). Lineage (GTDB taxonomy): Bacteria > Planctomycetota > Phycisphaerae > Sedimentisphaerales > Anaerobacaceae > DTPU01. Next base: position 18,414 of record JARYLO010000023.1, on the reverse strand, counting down.
AGGTCAAGACCGTGGCGACCGATGGGTATGATGCCGTCCAGCTTGGCTATGAAGATGTCAAGCCCTCCAGGCAGACCAAGCCCCTCATAGGGCACTTTGCCAAGGCTGGTACTGGCCCAAAGCGATTTGTCAGGGAGATGAGGCTCGCTGAGGACCTCTCAGGTCAATTCAAGGTGGGTGAAACGCTGACAGTAGGGGTGTTTGAGGGTACACAGCGCGTAGATGTCATCAGTACCAGCAAGGGCAAGGGCTTCCAGGGTGTCATGAAAAGGCATCATTTCGGCGGATTCCCGGCCTCCCATGGTACGGAGCGGAAGCACAGGGCACAAGGCTCCATAGCCAGCCATGCCACCAATAGGGGTTTTAGTGGCAGACCAAAGAAGGGAAAGAGGATGGCTGGTCACATGGGGAATATACGCGTGACCACAAAGAACCATAAGGTCATGCTGATCGATCAGGAAAGGGGGCTATTGGTGGTCAGCGGGACGGTACCTGGCTCCAATGGCACCTACTGTGTGGTCAAGACTGCAAAGACTCCTGTGAAGGTTGCTACCAAGTGAGGACCTACAGGGAGCAGGATATGATAGAACTGCCTGTAAAGGACAAGCTAGGCCAGACTGTTGAGACCATCAGTATCGACGAATCGATACTGGGTGGAAAGATCCGTTTTTCGCTGCTTAAGCAGGCCCTGGTCAGGTACCACGCCAACTGCAGGGTGGGTACTGCGGCCACCAAGAACAAGGCCTTGGTGGAGGGGTCTACAAGGAAACTCTATCGCCAGAAGCATACAGGTCGGGCTAGGGCAGGCCAGATAAGGACCCACAAGCGTGTCGGTGGTGGTGTGGCATTTGCAAAGGTGGCCAGGGACTTTGATCAGGACATGCCCAAGAGGCAGCGGCGCCTGGCCCGTGACTGTGCGATCCTTGCCAAGCTACGAGACAACCAGGTGGTGGTGATCAATGAACTAGCGTTTGAAAGGCCGAAGACCAAGGAGATGGCGGGGATCCTGAGGAATCTAGGTATCAATCGTAGTTGTATCGTGGCCACCAAGGCGCTTGATCAGAAGGTCTACCTGGCAGCAAGGAACATCCCGAAGGTCAGCGTCGTCCCTGCCAGTGAGCTGAGCGCTGGCCCGATATTGTTGCATGAGAAGATCCTTTTCACAAAGGATGCCCTGTTGTCCTTCCTAGATAGATCGGCTGGGCAGGCATAAGGTATGGATGACTATCAGGTTATCATAAGACCTATTATTACAGAGCGTAGCACGCATCTGGCTATGAAGAGGTCGGCCTACACGTTCGAGGTCCATCCCCTCGCTACCAAGCCCGAGATAAAGAAGGCTATTGAGGGGCTGTACAACGTGAAGGTCGATAAGGTGAGGACCTCAAACTATAGTGGCAAGGTTCGCAGGCGTGGCAGGATCTTCGGGCAGACAAAGCGTTGGAAGAAGGCGGTGGTCTTCCTGAAGCCAGACTACCACATTGACCTGTTATAGCGAAAGGCAAGATAGAGGTTATGGCCATAAAGGTATACAAGCCAACAAGTCCAGGCAGGCGGAATAGCTCGGTGATAGACTACCGAGCTGAGCTGACTGCGTTTGAGCCGTACAAGGGCCTGTGTAAGCGGGTCAGTAAGAGCGGTGGTCGTAATCACAGTGGTATTACCACGGTCCGCTTCCTAGGGGGCGGTGCCAGGAGGATATACCGGGTCATCGATTTCAAGCGAGACAAGGATGGGGTATCTGCGACGGTACAGACCATAGAGTATGATCCCAACCGCACATGCTTCATAAGCCTTGTCAAGTACAACGATGGCGAGCTTAGATACATCCTGACCCCTGAGGGGCTTAAGGTTGGTGATACCATCGAGAGCGGCCTGCAGGTAGAGCCCAGGATCGGTAATGCCATGCCCCTTTGGGCCATCCCTGCCGGGCTAGAGATACACAACATCGAGATGAATCCTGGCCAGGGCGGCAAGCTGGTTAGGGGTGCTGGTGCGGCCGCTAGGATCGTGGCCAAGGAAGGGCAGTGGGTTACGGTTGTACTGCCTAGTGGCGAGATGCGTCTGCTGCACAAGGACTGCAGGGCGACCATAGGCCGACTCAGCAATGCGGATCATCAGAATGTAAGTCTGGGGAAGGCAGGTAGGACGCGGCATCTGGGAAGACGTGGGCACGTGCGCGGCAAGGCCCAGAACCCTGTCTCCCATCCCCTGGGGGGTGGTGAGGGCAGATCGAATGGCGGCAGGCACCCATGTTCTCCTACGGGGGTCTTGGCAAAGGGCGGCAAGACCCGCTGTCCCCGTAAGATCAGCAGTAAGTATATCATCCGCAGGCGGAAGGCCGGCAGGTTACAGCCTACCAGTGTATGATGTGTAAGGGTGGCTTAATGGTGGTAGATCGGGCATGGGTAGATCGCTAAAAAAGGGACCATATGTAGATCAGAAGCTGCTGGCGAAGGTCCGCAAGCAGCAGGCCGCCGGCACGCATGAGCCGGTCAAGACATGGGCCAGGAGATGTACCATCATCCCGGAGTTTGTGGGCATGACCTTCCTGGTGCACAATGGCAAGATCTTCAACAAGGTATATGTGACAGAGGACATGGTCGGCCACAAGCTGGGGGAGTTTTCCCTGACCAGGACCTTCCGTGGGCATTCTACCAGAAAGGTTGAGCAGCAGCCTAGCTGATCTTGGACATGACCAGATATGCTTAATGTACAGAGACTCAATGATCTGTTTGAGCAGGCCAATGTGACCATGGAGGCATTGGCAGCGGCCTTGGTCCGGCCTGGGATGGACCTTGCAGATGCGATCAGGGCCTTACGCAATTGGCGAAGGGGGTTGTTCAAACCCAGGCCTACCAGGCAAGACGCGGCAAGACTGGCAGAGGTATTGGGGGTCGAGGATGTGGAGTTGATGGAGTGGCGCTCCAGCTACAGATATGCCCCGCTATCGGCCAGCAAGGCCAGGCCTGTTACCAGATTGATCGTGGGTAAGCCTGTGCAGGCAGCCCTGGACATATTGGCATTTACCCGCAAGAGGGCTGCCCCAATGGTGGCGAAGGTGCTTAGGGCTGCCATTGCTGATGCTGACGAACAGGAGGCGGATGTAGAGGCCTTGGTGGTAAAGGAGGCCAGGGTGGACGACGCTGGCAGGCGTGTAGGGACAAAACAGTTTAGGGCAAAGGACCGTGGCAGGGCCCACGAGATCCGCAAGCGGGCCTGTCATATACATGTGACCATCACAGAGATGTGAATAGGTAGGATATGGGGCAAAAGACATCACCAATAGGTTTTAGGACAGGCATAACGCTTGGCTGGCAGAGTACTTGGTTTGCACCCAAGGCGCAATACGGCCAGTTCCTCTTAGAGGATCAGAGGATCCGTGCACACATAGACAAGAAGTACAATAGGCAGATGCCCAAGGGTGCGGTGGCCAAGGCGGAGATCGTCAGGACCCGCAATGAGGTCAATGTCACACTGCACAGTGCTCGGCCTGGTATCGTGATAGGACCCAGGGGTGCAGAGGTGGATAAGTTGCGGGAGGAGCTGGAGGCACTTACCGGCAGGAAGGTGACCGTCAATGTGGTAGAGATCAAGGAGCCTGACCTGTGTGCCAAGTTGGTGGCAGAGGGGATAGCTGAGCAGTTGGAAAAGCGTGCCACGGTACGCAGGACCATCAAGCAGTTCTGCGATGTAGTAATGAATGCTGGTGCAAAGGGTGTAAAGATCATCTGTTCTGGCAGGCTCGGTGGGGCCGAGATCGCCCGCAGTGAGAGCATAAAGGCTGGAAGCGTCCCCCTGCATACATTGGATGCCAATATAGACTATGGCACTGCAACAGCAGTGATGACATACGGAACCATAGGGATTAAGGTCTGGATCTACAAGGGGAAGTTTGGCGAAGAGGTTGAGACAACCAGTCCTCGTAGGAGGCGGCCATCAGCCCAGGAGACAACGGATCAGACTGCCACGGCCCCGGAGGCTGCTGAAGGTGCAGGGCAGAAGCAGGTGGGGCAGGCAGATGACGGTTCAAGTAGCATGGAGTCTTAAGTATGGCCTTGATGCCGAAAAGGGTCAAGTATCGTAAGAGTCAGCGCGATAGGCTCAAAGGCAATGCCACCAGGGGCAACTTTGTGGCCTTTGGTGACTACGGATTGCAGGTGTTGGAAGGGGGCTGGCTTCCTGCCAGGTGTATCGAGGCTGGTAGGGTGGCAGCGACGCATTACCTGCACCGCGAAGGGAAGGTCTACGTCAGGGTCTTCCCGGACAAGTCCGTCACTGCCAAGCCGCTGGAGACCCGTATGGGTAAGGGCAAGGGCGATGTGGACCATTGGGTGGCCTGTGTCCGACCCGGCCAGGTCTGCTTTGAGGTCGCAGGGGTCTCCGAAGAGGTGGCAAAGGCGGCCCTTGCGCGGGTTGCGCATAAGATGCCTTTTAAGTGCAGGTTTGTCAGGAGAAGGCACACTATCTAGCTAGTGGATTTGGGTCGGCTATGAAGGCAAGTATGTACAGAGAGATGGCGATCTCAGACTTGAATGCCAGGCTTCAGGAGCTCAAGCGGCAGCTATTCGATCTTAGATGCCAGGCGGTTACCGAGAAGCTGGCCAATGTGAAGGCGATCCGAAATACCAGGCGTGAGATAGCCAGGGTACTGACGGTGTTGAACGAAAAGACCAGACCGACCTTGTAGGGCTAAGGATCGATAGATGCAGCGAGATATGCAGAGGAAGTTGGTAGGTACAGTCGTAAAGAAGAGTGGTGCAAAGACCATCAAGGTTGTGGTTGAGAGGAAGGTCAAACACCCAAAGTATGAAAAGTACATGCTCCGCAGCACAAAGCTGGCGGTGCATGATCCTAAGGAACTGGCCTGCGAAGGGGACCAGGTTGAGATCGTGCCTTGCAGGCCTATCAGCAAGACCAAGAGCTGGCGGTTATCAAGGATTGTTCAGAAGGCGGTAGCAAGAACATGATCCAACAAGAGACCATGCTGGTCATAGCCGATAATTCCGGCGCCAAGACTGCCCAATGCATCAGGGTCTTGGGCAGGACGAGCTCGCGGCCGGGCAAGTATACTAGGGTCACTGCCACTATAGGGGATATAGTGTGCGTGGCCATCAAGAAGGCCCTGCCTACATGTCAGTTGGACGACAAGAAGGTACATAGATGTGTGATCATACGTACTAAGGCACCGGTGAGGCGTGAGGACGGCAGCTATGTGAGATTTGACGAGAATGCTGCAGTCTTCATTGACAATGAGGGTAATCCGATCGGTACTAGGATATTTGGCCCTGTACCTCGGGAGCTACGCGACAAGAATTTTATGAAGATAGTCTCTCTGGCTAGTGAGGTCGTCTAGGAAGGGTTATGGCCTTGAAGATCAAGAAGGGTGACCTGGTTCAGATTATCGCAGGAGACCATAAGGGTCTGACCGGAAGGGTACTCAGGGTGGATCCTAGAAGGTCAGTGGTCTATGTTCAAGGCCAGAATCTGGCCAAGAAACATGTAAGGCCTTCAAGGAAGTACCCACAAGGTGGAAGGATAAACATCGAGCAGCCCTTGCACATAAGCAATGTCCTGCCGGTCCATCCCAAGACCAACCGGGCTACAAGGGTCAAGTTTGCTATTGGCCCTGATGGTAGCAAGAAGAGGTTGGCCACAGACGGCACAGAGCTGGGCGTGGTAGCGAGGGCAAGGCGGTGAAGCAGCAACGAGGTGTTGATAAGGTTGTCACAAGGACCATGGCCAGGTTAAAGGAGCTATACAAGACCAAGATAGTGCCTGAGCTGATGAAGGAGTTCGGCTACACCAACCGGTTGGCCGTCCCGCGCTTGACCAAGATCGTTGTCTCCATGGGCGTGGGCAAGGCGGTTCAGGATAAGAAGTTGCTGGAGCTGGCCAAGAAGGATCTGATGGCGGTCACCGGTCAGATGCCGGCGGTCTGTAAGGCCAAGAAGAGCGTATCGAACTTCAAGGTCCGTAAGGGCATGGAGATAGGCCTGAAGGTCACCTTACGGGGTGTTAGGATGTACGAATTCCTGGATAGGCTGATCAGCCTTGCTATACCTCGTATAAGGGACTTCCGGGGGCTCAATCCCAATAGTTTTGATGGCAGGGGAAGCTATTCGATGGGGGTCTCTGAACAGACGATATTCCCAGAGATAAACCCTGCCAAGGTGGAGTTCCAGCAGGGTATGAACATAACATTGGTGACCAATGCCAAGACGGACCAGGAGGGGAGGAGGCTGCTGTCCCTGTTTGGTATGCCTTTTAGGGCAACCAGTGTTGCCAGTTGATTGAGGGTCTCAGGAAGATGGCTACTAAGGCATGGATCAATAAGTGTAATCGTAAGCCCAAGTTTAGGGTCAGGCAGTATACCAGGTGCCAGTTGTGTGGCAGGGCAAGGGCTGTGTATCGCAAGTTCAAGATCTGTAGGATCTGCTTTAGGACCTTGGCCAATGAGGGCAAGATCCCCGGTGTTCGGAAGGCCAGTTGGTAGGGTGTAGGTCTGTTTTGGGGCGTGATAGGTATGAGTTTGACCGATCCAATAGCTGACATGCTGACGCGAATCAGAAACGCCATCATGGCCAAGAAGACCGAGGTGACTGTCAAGGCCTCGAATGTCTGCGTGGGCATTGCAGGGGTCTTGAAAGAGGAAGGTTATATACTCGATTACGATAGGATAGAGGATGGCAAGCAGGGGCTTATCCGTATCAAACTCAAGTATGACTCGGAAGGCAGACCTGCGATCCAGAGTATCGATAGGATAAGTAAGCCAGGCAGGCGGGTCTATCGCGGGGTGGATGATCTGCCAAAGGTATGTGGGGGACTGGGCATTGCCATATTGTCCACACACAAGGGCGTCCTTAGTGATAGGGTCTGCCGCCAGATTAGGGTTGGCGGTGAAGTACTTTGCACGGTGAGTTAGATGAGCCGGATAGGTAAGAAACCCATAGAACTGCCTCAAGGCGTCAGCGTCGAATTGAAGGGCCAGCATGTTAAGATCACCGGAAGGCTTGGCTCGCTGGAGATGGACTGCCACCCTGTTGTGAAGGTAAGGCTTGACGGCAATAAGGTCTTTGTGGAGAACCCTACCCCTGAGAATCGCTTTGCCAAGCAGATGCACGGTACTACCAGTGCACTGATCGCCAACATGGTCAAGGGCGTCAGTGAAGGCTACTCAAAGAAACTGGAGATCTATGGGACCGGCTACAACGTAAAGCAGGAAGGCAGTAAGCTCCTGCTGAACGTAGGTTTTGCAAATGCCGTTGCCCTGCCTATACCTGCTGGGATAAAGGTGCAGATCGAGGTCGCTGCAACGAAGGGCAACGAGGTGCCTGCCAAGTTGACGGTAAGTGGCCTCGACAAACAACTGGTCGGTGAATTTGCTGCGGTGATCAGGAGGGTAAGACCCCCTGAGCCATATTTGGGCAAGGGGATCAGATACGCAGGCGAGGTTATTGAGCGTAAGGTCGGTAAGGCCTTTGCATCAGGTGGTGCTAAGTAAGAAGCTGCTATGAAGATAGACCAGATAAAACGGGCCGCGTTGCGGCGGAAGTACCGTGTCAGAAAGAAGGTCAAGGGCACGCCCCAGAGGCCAAGGTTGACGGTCTTTAGGTCGAACCGGTATATCTATGCCCAGATCATAGATGATACCGCCGGTGTGACATTGGCCTGTGCCAGTACCCTTAGTAAGGATATCAGGGATCAGGCTGCCCAGCTTAGTAAGAAGGAGGCGGCCAAGCTGGTCGGACAGTTGTTGGCAAAGCAGGCCCTTGCCGTTGGGATCAGACAGGTTTGCTTTGATAGGAATCGGTTCAAGTATCATGGCCGGATCCAGGCCTTGGCCGAGGCAGCGCGGCAGGGCGGGCTGGTATTCTAATGCGGGAGTGCGATAGTGATCGAGGTAGCTAGACCTATAGAGCAGCAGGTGATCCCCCTGGAGGACACGGTGGTAAAGATCTACCGCTCTGCCAAGGTGGTCAAGGGCGGTAGGCGGTTCCATTTTGAGGCCCTCGTTGTGGTGGGCGACCGGTCCGGTACGGTGGGTATCGGATACGGAAAGGCCAATGAGGTGCCTGCTGCGGTTGAGAAGGGGATAAAAGACGCAAAGAAGAACCTGGTGCGTGTCGCCCTGGAAGGTGGAACCATACCCCATCCGGTGATAGGCAAGTTTGGCGCTACAAAGATCATATTGGTGCCGGCCAGTCCTGGGACAGGCGTAAAGGCAGGTCTCAGTGCCAGGGCGGTCTTGGAATACGCAGGTATAAGGGATGTATTGACCAAGATCTACGGCAGTACATCTGCCAAGAACGTGGTCAAGGCCACCATGCAGGCATTGCTCAAACTGCGTTCCAGGCAGATGGTCGAGGAGATCCGCCAGGTAAGTCTTTTTGGTGATCATTCAGGTCAGACACAGGAAGGTACTAATGTACAGCCATCAGATCACAGCGATAGCAGGGCCGCATCGTAAGAGAAAGCGTGTCGGCCGCGGTAGGGGCTCAGGCCATGGGAAGACCTGTGGCAGGGGGTCAAAGGGTGCGCTCAGTCGCAGTGGTGCCACTAGGTGTTCGTTGAAGGAAGGCGGCCAGATGCCGCTATTCCGGAGGCTGCCGAAGCGCGGCTTCAGCAATGCCCTGTTTGGGGTGGATTTCCAAGTGGTTAATGTGGGCCGACTAGAGGCCTTTGAGGATGGGGCTGAGGTAACCATTGAACGGCTCCTGGAGGCGGGACTGATCAACAAGCCCCAGATGCCTGTGAAGGTCCTCGGCGATGGTAGGCTTACCAAGAAGTTGACCGTATACGCACACAAGTTTAGTAGGTCCGCGCAGGATAAGATCACTTCCTGTGGCGGCGAGGTGAAGGTCCTGCCTTTGGGATAGGTCGATAGGATGATAAAGGCCCTAATCAACGTCTTCAAGATAAAGGACCTGCGGAACAAGATACTGTTCACTGTTGCGCTATTGGTCATCTATAGGATAGGCTTCCATATCCCATGCCCTGGGTTCAACCTGGACGCAATCAGGGCTGCAGTAGGGGCAAGGGATACGGAAAGCCCTTGGAGTAGGGCCGCCCAGTACATGCAGATCTTCACAGGAGGTACCCTGGACAACAGCACGCTGTTTGGCCTTGGCGTGATGCCGTACATCACTGCATCCATCATCCTGATGCTCTTGGGTGAGGTGGTACCTTCGATCCGCAAGCTCAGGCAGGAAGGGCAGGTCGGTTACCGCAAGATCCAAGAGTACACAAGGTATCTGACCGTTCCTGTCTGTATCATCCAGTCGATCATGTACATCCGGATCCTTGGCGGTATGGGTGTGGTGTACCCTGGGATGTACACCCAGGCGGTCCTCTTTGGCATCATCGGTATGACCGCTGGTAGCATATTCCTGATGTGGCTGGGGGAGCAGATAGACGAGTATGGTGTGGGCAACGGGGTCAGCCTGATCATCATGGCCGGTATAGTGGACCGCATGCCTTGGGCAATAGGCAGGCTGATTAGCCAGATAGACCTCTCTGGCTCTGGCCAGGGGGTGGGTGTGGCCAAGTTGGTCTTTTTGGCTGCGGCGTTTATTGGTGTGGTGGCTGGCACGATATTGATCAGCCAGGCACAGCGGAGGATCCCCTTGCAGCATGCAAAGATGGTCAGGGGATATAGGATGTATGGTGGGCAGAAGAGCTACATCCCACTGCGGGTCAATGGCGGCGGGGTCATGCCCATCGTGTTTGCCTCCAGCTTTATGATGTTTCCACCTATTGTAGTGGACGCGTTGAGGAGGTTGTGGCCTGAATCACGTATACTGATGGTCCTGTATGATGCACTCAACTATGGGGCATTCACATACAACCTGCTCTATATGCTGTTTATCTTCGTATTTGCCTATTTCTGGATCACCGTCCAGTTCCAGCCGCGGGAGTGGGCAAAGAACCTTAGGGACTCTGGCAGCTTCATACCTGGGCTGCGGCCTGGCAAGAGGACCTCTGATTACCTGGAGACGGTGATGATGAGGATCAACTATTACGGGGCTGCGTTCCTGGCGGCCATAGCCATCATACCTACCCTGATATCCCACTGGTTAGGTATCGATCCGAGGGTATCAAACTTCCTGGGTGGCACCGGATTGTTGATAGTGGTGAGCGTCTCATTGGACGTTGTCCAGAAGATAGAGGCAGGTCTGCTGATGCACAGCTACGAAGGCTTCAGCCAGGCCGGTCGGATTAAGGGGGCCTATACATGAGGCTAGTGATGTTGGGTGCACCTGGGGCGGGCAAGGGCACACAGTGCAAGAGGCTTGTGGCCAGATACGGTATCGCACACCTATCCAGCGGGGATATCCTGCGGAAAGAGCGTGCCCAAGGCAGCGAATTGGGGCGAAAGGCCCAGGCCTATATGGATAGAGGTGCACTGGTGCCCGATGAGCTCATCATAGATATGATGAAGAAGGCCATAGACCAGGCACCAGAGGCTGGTTTCGTGTTGGATGGTTTCCCGCGGACACTGAAGCAGGCAAGTGCCTTGGATCAGGTGTTGGATGTGGCAGGGGTCAGGCTCGATGCGGTCTTCAACCTGGAGGTGGACGACGCAATCATAGAGGACCGGATGAGCGGCAGGAGGAGCTGTCCTACATGTGGGGCGGTCTACCATATCAGGAACCTCAAGCCCAAACGTGAGGGTTTCTGTGATCATGACGGGACTGCCCTGGTCCTGCGGCCTGATGATGAGCTGGAGGTGGTAAGGCAGAGACTGGTGGCCTATCATCAACAGACTAGGCCCCTGATAGACTACTACAAGGGCCGAGGAATACTCTACCAGATCGATGCCAACGACGGTGTGGATGTTGTAGATATACAGCTTCAGAAGATCATAGACAGCCTCGCCAAGGCAGGCAAAGGGGCTGTGGATCAGGCTGACGGCAAAGCTGTTGTATGATCGTCGATGGCCATTACCCTTCGGAGTCGACGGGAAATAGAGCTTATGCGTCAGGCAGGGGCTGTGGTAGCAAGGGTGCTGTCTAGGCTCACAGAGATGGCCAAACCTGGCGTCAGCACAGGCGAACTAGATAGGCTTGCCAGTCGTATGACTGCCGAAGCGGGGGCCGAACCGCTTTTCAAGGGCGTGCGGGGTCCCAGGGGTGTCAGGCCGTTCCCTGGTGTGATCTGTGCCTCGATCAACCAGGAGGTGGTGCATGGCATCCCATCGGACCATAGGGTATTGAAGGAAGGAGACATACTGAGCTTGGACTTTGGTGTGAGGCTCAATGGTTATTGCGGGGATGCCGCCGTTACGCTAGGTATAGGCAGGATCGGTCCCCTGCAGCAAAGGCTGATAGATGTGACCGAAGAGGCGCTGAACCTGGCCATCAAACACATGCGGCCTCAGGTCAGATGGAGCCAGATCGCTGACATGATGCAGAGGCATGTGGAGCAGGCCGGTTTCAGTGTTGTCAGACAGTTTGTGGGCCATGGGATCGGTACCAAGATGCACGAGGACCCAAAGGTCCCCAACTTCGTTAGCAAGGACCTACTGGAGGACGACATCGTGTTGACCGAGGGTATGGTCCTTGCGGTCGAACCCATGGTAAATGCAGGTACTCATGAGGTCACCACATTGTCTAATGGATGGACGGTGGTGACCAGTGATGGGCAGTGTTCTGCCCATTTTGAACACACTATAGCGGTGACGGCCTCTAGTTGTGAGGTCTTGACGCTGGACCGATGTCCTAGGTAGTCGGGATTGTTGATGGGCAAGACGGATGCGATCCGTGTACAGGCAAAGGTAGTAGAGGCCCTGCCCAACGCCATGTTTAGGGTGGAGTTGGACAATGGGCACAAGGTCCTGGCCCATGTTTCGGGCAGGATGAGGATGAATTTTATCCGCATACTGCCGGGTGATATCGTGACGGTTGAGATGTCGCCATATGATTTGACCAGAGGTAGGATCATACAGCGGCATTAGTCGATTCTGGACGATTGGCATGGTGGACTTATGAAGGTTAGAAGCTCTGTTAAAAGGATATGTGAGCATTGCAAGATCATCCGACGAAAGGGTGTGGTACGGGTGATATGTACTAATCCCAGGCACAAGCAGCGTCAAGGGTAGATCGATGTGTATGGTTTGGTCTGATAGTAAAAGGAGCTAAGATGCCACGTATAGTTGGTGTAGATATCCCTGATAACAAGTCGATCTGGATTGCCTTAACGTACATACCTGGTATTGGCAAGTACAGTTCCAGCCAGATCTTGGCCCAGGCCAAGGTGGATCCTGCAACCAAGGCTGGCAAGCTCACGGAGGAGGAGCTCAGCCGGATAACACAGATCATCGACAGCAACTATGTCACTGGTGGGCAGCTCCGAAGGGAGGTTGCCCAGAATATAGCCAGACTTAAGGAGATAGGTTGCTACAGGGGTATCAGGCACAAACGGGGACTGCCCGTCAGGGGCCAGCATACGCAAAGCAACGCAAGGACTCGCAAGGGTCCACGCAAGACCGTTGCTGGCAAGAAGGGCGTCAAGGAGATGAGAGGTTAGTTGCCTTTTATTGGTGGGTTTGACGATGGCAAAAGGTCAAAAGAAGGCCAAGAAGAATGTTGCAAGGGCGATTGTGCATGTGAAGGCCACCTTCAACAATACCCTTATTACCGTCACCGATCCAGATGGTGACACCCTTTGCGCTAGTTCTGCTGGTTGCGTAGGGTTCAAGGGATCCCGCAAGAGTACCCCATTCGCTGCCCAACAGGCGGCCTTGAAGGCTGCTGCTGCGGCAAAGCGGTTTGGGGTGCGGGAGGTGGAGGTGAAGGTCAAGGGGCCAGGGGCTGGGCGCGAGCCTGCAGTTGCTGCACTACAGAGCGCTGGTCTGAGGATCATCTCCATAGAAGATGTGACGCCCTTACCTCATGACGGTTGTAGGCCCCCAAAGCGCAGGCGTGTATAGTTCGTTCTTTTGGAGAGTTGTCTGAATGGGAAGATATACAGGTCCATCTTGTAGGTTGTGTCGCAGGGAAGGTGTAAAGCTTTTCCTAAAGGGCCTCAGGTGCGAGACGGCCAAGTGCCAGATAGAGCGTCGACAGCGCCATCTGGCGCCAGGCATGCACGGCTGGAGGAGGCCTCGCAGGGGTGAGTATCTAAGGCGATTGAGGGAGAAGCAGAAGGTCAAACGCTATTACGGGGTCTTGGAGCGGACGTTCAGGCGTTACTTCCGATTGGCCACAAAGAGGCCTGGTGATACAGGCAAGGCCTTGTTGGAGCTGTTGGAGCGAAGGCTGGACAATGTAGTTTATAAGCTCAACTGGGCTCCATCTCGAAAGGCGGCCAGGCAGTTGATCACCCATGGTCACATCCGTGTCAATGGACGCAAGGTGGATGTGCCCAGCTACATCACCAAGGTTGGGGACAGGATCTCCGTAAAGAATCGCGAGAGCAGCATCAAGCGTGTCCGGCAGCAGTTGGATAGTAATCCGGGATTTGTGACGCAGAGCTGGCTCCAATTGGATAGGGCCAACCTTGAGGCCACTGTGGTCGGGGTGCCATCTAGGGATGATGTCCAGATCCCAGTGGAAGAGCAATTGATCGTGGAGATCTGTTCTAGATAGGTCTTTTGGGGGCTTGGCTGCAGAAGACTTATCTGCACATGGACCAGGATGAACCATTTAATCGTTTTGGCAGTCTAGTTCGGAGGCCTGTATGCGAGTAACCTGGCGGGGTTTGGAATTACCTACCCATGTCGAACGTGATACAAGGGTTTCGTCTGATAAGTATGGTAGATTCATAATCGAGCCCTTTGAAAGGGGCTTTGGTACTACCATAGGCAATAGTCTAAGGAGGGTCTTGCTCTCCTCATTGGAGGGCAGTGCAGTGACCTCGATCAAGATTGCTGGGGTCAGCCATGAGTTTTCATCCATACCAGGTGTCCTGGAGGACGTGACGGACATCGTCCTGAACGTCAAGAGCCTTGTAGTCAGGCTCGATGGAGATGGCCCAAAGACCATGCGAGTCACGGCAGACAAGGCAGGCCCTGTCACTGGTGCGGACATCGTAGCAGACCCTGCAATCGAGGTGATCAGTAAGGACACCTTGCTGGCGACCCTGACCGCAGATGTCCACTTCGAGATGGAGATGGTGGTGGAGAAGGGCAGGGGTTATGTACAGGTCTCGGAGCGTCTAGCGGCCATGGACAGATTTGACCAGGAGATAGGCCGCATATATCTGGACGCTGCATACTCGCCTGTGACCCGCGTACGTTATACAACAGAAAATACACGCGTAGGTCACAAGACCAATTATGATAGGCTGATACTGGAGATCTGGACTGATGGCACCATCAGTCCGGAGATGGCACTAGTGGAGGCGGCAAAGATACTCAGGAAGTATATCAATCCATTTGTCCAATATAGTGAGGTTGGCCAGGCCGTTGTTGCTGGGTCAGCAGGGCAGGCTGTAGAAAAGGGCCCTATTGATGAGACCCTCAGACAGAAGCTGGCCATGCCCATCCAGGAACTCGATCTTTCTGTGAGGGCCAGCAATTGCCTGGAATCTGCTAACATAGAGACCATAGGCCAACTTGTCCGCATGACCGAGGCAGAGCTATTGAACATCAGGAGCCTTGGTCGGACATCGCTAAGGGAGATAAAGAGGAAGCTGGCGGACATGGGTCTTAGCCTTGGAATGACCGTTGGTGAAGGTGCCTGATTTGGCAGAAAGGGTAATGGTGTATGCGTCATAGGGTAGCAGGCCGTAAGCTCAGCCGTACAAGGGAACACAGGCTTGCATTGAGAAGGAATCTGGTGGCATCCTTGATAGAACACGAGACTATTGCCACCACCATCCAGAAGGCCAAGGAGGTCAAGCCGTTTGCAGAGAGGCTGATCAGCCTGGCAAGGAAGGGTACATTGCAGGCCAGGCGGAGGGCGATTGCCCTTTTGGGTGGTGACAGGAGGATCGTGGTCTTTGAGGATGATCAGTGGGTAGAGAAAGGCACGGTGGTCGGCAAGCTCTTCAGTGAGATAAGCCCCAGATATCTGGACCGGCCTGGCGGCTACACCAGGATCATCAAGCTTCCCAAGAGGAGGCTTGGTGACAATGGCCAGTTGGCATTGTTGCAGTTGGTAGGTAAGGATCAGATACGTGGCAGGATAAAGCCCAAGAAGAAGGCTACCAAGCCCAAGACCCAGGCCCAGGATAAGGCCAGCAAGCAGGTGTCAGAAGGGGCATAGTGATGGATACATCTGGCTGCATCTTCTGCAGGATTGCCAATGGGCAGATAGGGGCTGCCAAGGTCTTTGAGGATAAGGACGTGGTCGCCTTCTTGGACATTGCCCCTGTCAGTGATGGCCACTGTCTGGTGGTGCCAAAGGGCCATTACCCCACGCTGGATCAGTGCCCACCAGAGGCCCTGGCCAGGATCGGTCAGGTGGCAGTTGCCGTGGCGAGGGCCGCGATTGCTGTTACAGGTGCGGATGGTTATAACCTGCTGTGCAACAACGGCAGGGCAGCAGGCCAGGTAATAGCGCATGCACATGTGCACGTAATACCGCGAAGGCTCAACGATGGGCTCTTCGATAAGTGGCCTTCTTACCAATATCCTGCTGGTCTGATCGAGCAATTGGCCGGCAAGATAAGGCAGAAGGTCAAAGACGATCTTGACTAGTTGATCTGAATCGAGATTATTTAGTTCGTACTGCGGGGTAGAGCAGTCTGGTAGCTCGTCGGGCCCATAACCCGGAGGTCGCAGGTTCAAATCCTGCCCCCGCTATTGATCGCTATCGTTGAGCTGCTTGTGTTTCCTCTCACGGGCCTTGGCCCATCTTTGTACAAGCCCCTTCGGTAGCATGGCAAGAAGCCTTCTTTGCACCACTAGGCGCATGCCTAGTATCTCCAGCCCGATCGGTACCAGCCATGATCCAGGTGTTAGGGGGGTGATGGCGGCGATCAAACCCAGGGCGATCAAGACTATTCCAAGCAGGGTTCGGATGATCCTTTTCATTGCCTTGCCGGCCTGGTAGTGGAGCCGATGAGATTCGAACTCACGACCTCTTGCATGCCATGCAAGCGCTCTCCCAACTGAGCTACGGCCCCGTTTTCAATTGTATGGCTGCCTACAAACAGCGGCAATCACTATAACATATCGCCTTATCCCTGCCAACCCTAAAACCGATTTTGTGCACCCTGACCTTGCGGTTGACTGGTTTGCCTTCCGGTGTTACGATGCAGCCGTTATCAAGGTAGAGATCTTGAAAGGAGTTCTTATGAGGACAAAGGGATTTGTTTGGATGTCGCTGTTGGTATGTCTAGGTCTGCTGGCTGCCGGCTGTCAACAAGCCGGTCAAAAACCACAACCAGCTAGTAGTGCAGGGCCTCAACAGGTCCAGCCGGCCGCTGCCACACAGCCTAAGCCCTCTGAACCTGTAGCACAAGCTACAGCAGAACCCCAGGTACAGAGGCGGTTCGAGTTGCGGGTCAATTGTGGGGCGTACGAGGCCTTCAAGGACAAACTTGGGCGTACCTGGGTGGCGGATCAGGAACTAGAGCCAGGCAAGACATGGGGTGCAGTGGATGGAATGACTGTTGAGAGGACCTGGGCGGAGATCGCAGGTACGGATATCCCTCAGGTCTATCAGTACGAGCGTTATAGCATGGAATCCTATATCTTCAACGTGCCGAATGGCACCTACACGGTCAGGCTGCATTTTGCTGAGACCTATGAGGGTATAGGTGGTCCTGGTGAGAGGGTATTCTCAGTGAGTATACAGGGTCAGATGGTCCTAAAGGACCTGGACCTGTACAAGACCTGTGGCGGGGCCTACAAGGCCTTGGTAAAGGAATACAAGGGCGTAGAGGTCAAGGATGGCAAGCTGGTCATCGGCTTTACGCCGAACATAGAGAATCCGGAGATAAACGGGATCGAGATCATCGCTGAATGATAGGGCCGATGATGGGCCAGATCGTGTGGGTGTCGATTGGTGCGTTAATCCTCTGCCAGGTGTTGTTCGGCCAGGCCCTGCCGCCTGTTACTAAGCCCCCTGATGCATTCTTTCAGTTGGTTCGTGAGGAGGATAGGGAGGCAGCCAAACAGTTCTACAAGAAGTACCTAGACATAAACGGCCTGCCGGTGGTGGCCTCAGACGAGGTGGCAGACCTGGCATTGCAGAGGACCTACCAGATCGTCACCGGTATGCTTACGGGCAGGCCTGATATCCTACAGGCCATGGTCAAGGCCGGGATGTACCTGATCATTATAGGGAAGGACCAGCTCTATACCGACATGCCAGAGTATCGGCGGAGCAGGAACCCTGATTACCTGAATGAGCGGGTCAGGGGGACTGGTGGATGGCCAACAAGCTTCGGCGAGGAAAACCTCCTGAGCCTGCCCCTGGATCGATACGACGATGAGAGCATCGCCGTCCATGAGTTCTGCCATACCATAGACGCGACATTGCAGAGGATGGATCCTAACTGGCGTGGGTTGCTACGCCAGGTTCACGACAGGGCAAAGGCCAAGGGACTTTTTGCAGGTACCTATGCTGCTTCTAATCCTGGTGAGTATTGGGCGGAGATATGCCAGGCCTATTTCAATTGCAACAGGATCAACAACTGGAACCATGGGCCTATCGGCAGGCGGGATCAACTGCGGATCTATGACCCAGAGGGTTATGAGCTGGTACGCAGCGTCTTTAGGCTTGGGCCAGGACAGGATTGGCAGTACACCTGGCTGCAACCGTTGCCGACGGTCAGTACGCCTCCAGCCAAGTTCGGCCTTGACCCGTATTACACCAAGTTTACGTGGGCAAGGGAGTTTATCGTATTGGGCAGAGGTGCCAGTGACGAGGCCCTCTTGAAGGTAAACCACACGATCAGGCGGATGTTTGCCTACAGGCACGACATACTGAAGGCCTTGATCGCAGATGGTGTCAGGATGGTGGTCCTTGGCCCAGAGGAGAAGGTCACAGACCTGCCTGAATACCGGGGTTCGGCAGTAGATCCGGGGCTGCGGTTTGTGGAGTATTTCCCACGAACAAAGGTCCTGGTGGTGGACCAACACAATGTGTTAGCAGATCCTGAGCACGATCCATTCTACCCAGGTTGCCAGGTCATCAGGCTGATGGCCAAGGCCCTTTACCATGTGACTGGGACCAGGCCTGTGGACCCCAATTGGGACGAGAGGCCTAGGCAGGTCTGGCAGCAGTATGAACTTGGGCTCGAGAGGATTGACCAGCGATTCGATGCGGCCCTTAGCCAGTGCTATGACCAGGCCATGTCCGCAGGAAGGTGGAAGGGTACCCCAGCCTGCCATGACAAGGTGGAATACTGGGCAGAGGGGGTCCTTGCCTATTTTGATGCTGTTGGCCCTGGGACGGTGCCGATCGATTGGCCAGGGCCTGTGAACAAACGCCAGGCGTTGGCTACGTATGATCCTGGATT
>JARYLO010000022.1 GCA_029907605.1 Sedimentisphaerales bacterium | reverse complement strand
CAGTGGCTCCTGGAGTACAGGCAGCGGCGTGGTGGTAATCTGCGGGTCCGAGGCCTTTCCTTTTATCACCATCCTGACCACTGCACTGCCTAGGCCCTCTGTCAGGGCCTGCAAGGCCGTAGGCTGTGCAGATGCAAGCCTC
Source organism: Sedimentisphaerales bacterium (assembly GCA_029907605.1). Taxonomy (GTDB): domain Bacteria; phylum Planctomycetota; class Phycisphaerae; order Sedimentisphaerales; family Anaerobacaceae; genus DTPU01. The sequence continues at coordinate 30,019 of JARYLO010000022.1, read as the reverse complement.
TTACTGCTCCTTGCGGTCAAGGTCAGGTCCACTTGGTCGCTAGTAAGATCCAGGTGTCCTGAACCTTGGAATGCTGCAGACGCCCCAGACATGTCGAATCTCTCTATCAGGACCTTATCATGGAGGATGTAGGTATCTAGCTGGAGGTGATCGAAAAGGTAGTCCCTGGGCTCCTTGAGTCGCATGACATCAAGGAGCCTAGAGAGGATCGACGTCTTGCCGATCCTGACCTGACAGATCTTGACCTTGCATTGGCCGATCAGGTCCATAGGTGGATTCAGGTATCCGCATGCGGCGATCCACCCATCCATTGATCCAGAAGTAGAGTTGGACTGCTGATGGTCTTGACCTGCAGGTCCCAAGGCTGCGTTTGCTGCAGATAGCTCTAGTTCCACCCAGGGGCGGGCAAGGTCTGGCCTTAGTCCAATGCGCCCCCAGACCAGTCCTTGGCCGATCCGGCCTTGCAGTTGCTGACTTTGCCATCGGCCGGAAGGCCTATCATACACAACCGTTGCAGCGACCTTCTCTGCGATCCTGCCATTAACAGTGACTTGGCCATCCTTGAACCTGATCTGACCTTCGCTCACGCCGCCTTTGGTGTGGTAGCTGAGCGTGATGAGGGCCTGGCCAGAGGCCTGTAGTGTCAATAGACCGGCCTTAACCTGGAGGTGGCCAAGGGTATTATCCACATGGAGGTCTATGTCGGTACTCCCATCTGGCGCCCAAAGCAGATGGACGATACCGCTTGAGCTTGTGATCAGGCCAGACAGCCCAAGATCCTCAAGTGTCTTGGCCGCGGCAGGTGGGAGGGCCTGGATTGAGCTGTCGCCAAGCAGCAGATCCTGGCCCAAGACCCCAAAGGTAGCACTTACCATGCCGTTCGGGTCCATCTGGATCTCTCCATCGAGCACGATCCTAGCCATATGTCCTGTGTTGTCATCGCATGCCAGATGCAACGTAAGGTCCTGCAGCCTAACCGAGTCGCCCTCCACCGTTATACTGCCAACCACATCGCTGATAGGTACAGGCCACCACCTTGGTCGCAGACTATTGTTACGGCATTCCAACGAGGCCTTGCATATCTGAGGGGTGCTGTCCTTGCTGGAGTTTAGATGGGCATGAAGATCTACAGGACCAGTAGCCCCCAGTTGGCTGATCAAGTCCCTTGGCCGACCTTCCAGGCAGGTCCCTATGTCGTTGATATCTACACCATAGCCATCTATCAGCAAGTCCAGATCATCGGCCTGATTTGGGTCCACGGGGACCTGGCCTTGGATCACAAGCCTTCCGGTACTGTAGTTGCAGGCGACCCCCTTGATCTGAAGGCGCTGGTCATTCCACACGGCCTGGCCGGTCATCTGTGTCAGCCTGGCACGGCCGTTTAGTACAGTGACCGATGCCTCCTTGAATGCCATATCTGCCATGATCTGGGTAGGTCCGCCGGTAGGGGGCCTATGTACCGATATCTCGGCATCCACATGGCCTGCAGGATCCAACCGCTCGTAAAAGGCCCTGTGCTGGTCCTTGAATGCACTGGCCAGGTGCTGGTCCAGCGGGATGTCGGTCGCCTTGATCGCCAGGTCCAGACCTAGGTCCTGGGCATCGAGTCCCGAGGCGGTTCCATCTATCCTGACCGTTCCCGCAGGAGCTTGTGCCACAAGACCTGAAAGCAGGATCCTATCTGGCTCGAAGACGACCTGGCCCTTGAGCCCTTTCAGTGGGTAGGGGAAGCCCTGGTATGTCAGCTCAGCGCCCTGAAGCTCGACCAGGAGGCTATAGTGTTCGGAGGTTCCGGGTTGGCGTCCCACGCTGTATCTGATCGCAGCCACGCCAGCCAGGTCGAATTCGTCCCAGATCGATCGCAGCCTTGGGCTGAGGGCCTGGTAGAGTGACCGATCCAATCTCATGTTAGGGCTTGTGATCTGAACATCATATGCACCTGTGCTAGGCCCAGTCCCGGTCCAGAAGTCTATCAGCAGCTCCACCTGCTCATGCCTTCCTTTCAGCCTTCGGCCAGAAAGGCCATCCTGGTCGAACGCGATCCGGCCTGTCAGGTCTTGCACTAGGTAGGGGAACTGCCTGTCACAGATCCTCACGCCTTTGCACAGAACCGATCCGCTAAAGGATCTGGCCTGGGCGGCCCTTGGATCTGCCAGGATCGCTAGTTCCACATCGATCGATCCGACCGGTTGAAACCGATCCAGCAGCCTCCTTAGCCCCATTACAGTTTCTGGGTCTCGGTTGAACAGCGCTACCAAGGACAAGATGGAGCTGCCGCCAGCCTTGTCGATCCACAGATCCTTTGCCCACAGGTTCAGGCCATACCTTGTGGCAGGGCCCAATTCCAATTCGATCCCCATATTCTCTTGTTGTGCTGGTCCTCCAGCCTTTTTGGCCTGACGGACCCTGCCAGTCATGGAAAGCCTACTGCCAGTCCAATTGCCAGTAAGCTCGGCGGACTTATCCTGCCAGCTTATGGTTGCGGCCATGTTATGGCCCCCCTTGCCATCAGGTTGGAGCAGCGCGTCTATTGCGATCGTGTGGATGGGCTGTGTATCCCATACGGCCGTTGGCAGGAGTTGTATGTTAGCCTTTGTGAGCCTGACCTGTGGAAGTTTACTTCCCTTGTAAAACCATGAAAGGTCTATGGTCCCAAGGTCGCCGGGCAGGATGTTGGGCCCTTGGACCAAGCGGAGCTCAAGATCCTCCACCTGGAGGCCAGACAGCCACGGCCGCATCAGAAAGAAGACCCTAGGTCTTAGTCTGACCCGAACACGACCAGCCTTGAATACCGGTCCAGACGCGCCTTGTACAGGCCTTACCAGCAGGTCATGTATGGTGAAGGATAGGCCCGGTCCTGCATCCAGACCGCTGTAGCTTAGGTCCAGATGCAGGGAGCTGGCAATATGGGAGATGACCAGCCCTGGCAGGATGGCAAGTCCCACATAACCTGCTGACAGAATGATCAGACCGGCTGCGATGCCCAATATCACCCATAGGCGGGCAGACATCCATACCTTAGTGCGCGGACCTGGGGTCTTTTGGTTGCGAGCCATATCACTAGGGCTTCAAGGCCTTGCAGGCGATATCTCGGCGGTGATATGCCCCCTCAAAGTGTATCATGCTGACTGCCTCATATGCCCTCTGCCTTGCAGATGAGATATCAGCACCCGTGCCGGTAATGCCCAACACACGGCCCCCATTGGTCACGACCTTCCCATCTGCCAAGGTCGTGCCAGCGTGAAATACAACGACATCCTCAACGGCAGAGGCCTGCTCAAGCCCCTCAATGACCTTGCCCTTTTGATAAGGACCTGGATAACCTGCAGAGGCCATTACCACGCACACAGCAGGCCTGTTGTCCCATTCCAGATGGACCTGATCCAACGTGCCCTCGCAGACCGCCAGCAAGACCTCTAGTAGGTCTGACCTCAACCTGGGCAGGATCGCCTGGGTCTCAGGATCGCCAAACCTGACATTAAACTCCAAGACCCTAGGCCCTGCAGGGGTAATCATCAGCCCTGCGTACAAGACCCCTTTGTAAGGCGTGCCATTCCTGTTCATCGCGTCGACCACGGGGACCAGGATCTCCTTTACGATCCTATCCATCACTGCCTCCGTGACCACAGGTGCAGGGCTGTAGGCCCCCATGCCACCAGTATTGGGGCCTGTATCGCCGTCACACAATGCCTTGTGGTCCTGGCTGGACTCCATCACGTAGATCGTCTTGCCATCCACAAAGGCCAATATGGAGGCCTCTTCGCCTAGTAGCTTCTCCTCAACAACGATCTTCTGGCCTGCCGATCCAAAGACCTTTTGCACCATGATCTTCTCGGCTGCCAAGATGGCGTCAGCAGGATCGTCACACACAAATACACCCTTGCCTTGTGCCAGGCCTGCTGTCTTGACTACCACAGGCTCATCCCTGCTGGCTATGTAGGCCTTGGCATCTGCAAATCGTTCAAAGATCCTGGCCTCTGCAGTCGGCACGGCAGTAGATCGCATCAACTGCTTTGCGAAGGCCTTGTCTGCCTCCAATTGGGCCGCACCGCTTGTAGGTCCAAATGCCCTTATCCCTGCCTGCTCGCAGGCATCCACGATACCCATTGCTAGGGGCTCTTCTGGCCCTACCACCACAAGCCCTACACCCTTATCTTTGGCAAACCGCACCAGGCCGGCGATGTCAGATTGCCCGATCGGGACATTGATGCCGCAAGAGGCGGTCCCGGCATTTCCTGGGGCGATGTACAAGGTCCCGAGCTTGCTCGATTGCCTTAGCTTCCAGGCCAGGGCATGTTCACGGCCACCGCTACCTACTAGCAGCACATCCATAGCAGTCCTTCCTTAACAGTTACCAGCCGGCCTTGGGCGTCAGTCTGCCGGCACAACGCAGTATATATAGACAAGCGGCTCCTGGCCACTATTGACCACATCGTGGATCGTCTGCGGCCCTATGTATGCCACCATGCCGCTGCCGACTGCCAGACGGCGACCATCCCCCAGGACCAGATGCCCTTCACCTGCCAGGATGATCAATAACTCCTCACAGTGTTCTGTACTGTGCCGACCACATGACTGGCCTGTCTCCAGCTTGACCTTCCCTGATCGAATCCTGATGCTCTGGAGCCTGGGGTCTAGTAGGTCCTGATGGCCATGCTGGCCATCAAGTGTTATTACAAAGGCCTGACCTTGGTTCCTACACATCCGATCATCTCCTCAATCAGGCCGGCCTTTATCCTGCGCTTAGGTATGGCTGTCAAGTACAAAGCGGCACGGTCTAGGTGTATCGGTCTTGAATACCGGTTCAGGAATGAGGATGATGGTCAGGACTGGTAAGGATGGATATGGTAGAACTGAGGCATGTGGAGAAGGCATATGGTAGGCCTGAGGGGCCTGACTACGTGGAGGTCCTACGTGGCATTGATCTTACCGTAGAACCAGGCCAGACCATGGCGATCATGGGGCCTTCTGGCAGTGGTAAGACCACCTTGCTGAACCTGATCGGGACCATAGATCTGCCCACCAGAGGCCAAGTGCTCTGGGATGGCCAGGATGTTGCGGCCATGTCCGAAGGACAAAGGGCCTTGCTGCGCAACCAGAGGATCGGTTTTGTATTCCAAATGCACTACCTATTGCCTCAGTGCACCGCATTAGAGAATGTCCTGCTGCCAACCCTGGCCAGGCCAGGCGGTCCAAGCAGGCCAGCGATCGAACGGGCCAGGCAATTACTGGAGCGGGTGGGGCTTGCCAGGCAGGCTGATAGCATGCCAGGACGATTGTCAGGAGGACAACGTCAGCGGGTTGCCATCGCCAGGGCCCTGATAAACGGGCCAAGGCTTCTACTTGCAGACGAGCCTACTGGATCCCTGGACGCCCAGTCTGCAGAGGGGGTCATTGACCTGCTGTTGGAACTTAGCCAAAGGGACGGCCTGGCACTGATAGTAGTTACACACGCTGAGGCGGTGGCCAGGATGTTTGCCCCAATCTATAGACTCAGCTCAGGCCGTCTTTGCCAGGATCTTCCATGAAATGGCTTGTCAGATATGCATTGAGGGGTCTTGGCTACTATCGGCTGTCCTATCTCGCCCTTGCAGGGTCTGTGGTGACCAGTTGCGCGGTGCTCGTCGGGGCCTTGGTCATAGGCCAGTCGGTCCGCTGGACCCTCAGACAGAGGGTGCTATATCAACTGGGCCAGGTCAGGTGGGTGGTAGGACCTTCTGAGCATTTCTACAGTATAGACCTTGCCTCCAGGATCAACGCCGCAGGCATCGCGTGTGCACCAGTGGTACATCTTTCTGGGCATGTCAGCACGCCTGATGGTCTCAAGAGGGTAAATGGGATCAATGTCATCGGCGCAGATCAGCGGTTCTTTGCCCTCGGACCGACAGATGCCATGGGCCAGTTCAGACCAGCAGAGGTCTGGCTCAATCAAGACCTCGCATCCAGGTTGGGGGTGGTGGATGGTGGGGTCTTGATCCTCCAGGTCCCAAGGCCTAGTCGAATCACAGCAGAGACCGCCTTCTCCAGCAGGTCGAACCTTGTTACTGCCCTGAGGGTGAAGGTCGGGGGGATACTGCCTACAAGCTCGTTTGGCCTATTCGGCCTGAATAGTTCTACTATCCATCTCAACGCCTTCGTGGACCTGGATTGGCTGGCAAGTCAGGTCGGCATGCCCGACAAGGCCAATTGCCTGCTGCTTTCATGCACAGCAGATCCACAAGCGGTCCTGGACAGGGCTTGGGTATTGGAGGATGTTGGGTTACAATTAGAATTGTTGCCAGGGGCCAGATGGATCCAGCTTTCTAGTGCGAATGTGTTCCTACAGGATCCCGTTGCACAGGCCGCCCTCAGCGCAGGGCGTGGGCCTATACCCATATTGACATACCTAGTCAACAAGATCCGCAATGACGGCAGTTTCTGTCCATATTCCTTTGTAAGTGCCATTGGCTGCAATCGCGAGGTTGAGTTCCTTTGCGATGTCCCGATAGAGGAGGGGACCATAGTACTGAGTAGATGGCTGGCTGAGGACATCAATGCAAGGCAAGGTGATCGGGTTGAGCTGACATACTTTGTGCCCAGACCTGGTGGGTTGATCGAGACCAGCACATCCCTGGAGGTCAGCAAGGTCATCCCTGACAATATTGCAGGTTACGACGCGACGTTTGCGCCACACATACCTGGGCTGTCGGATGTGAACAACTGCACCGATTGGGACCCAGGGCTACCTGTAGACCTTGGGCTGATCAGACAAAAGGATCAGCGGTATTGGCAGGACTATCGTGCTAAGCCCAAGGCATTCATCTCTATCCAGGATGGGATTAGGCTCTGGTCTGGCAGGTATGGGAGGCTGACCGCAGTAAGATGGTCGGCTGTGGCAAATGATCTTGAGTCCATCCGCACACAGGTCCGTGATCATCTCGACAGTGTCAGCGTTGGGCTTTCTGCCAGGCCTGTCTGGCAGGACCTGCAGGCCTCTGCCTCCAAGGGTATGGACCTTGGCCTGCTGGTGCTTGGGATCAGTTCACTGCTGATCGTGGCATCCATGATATTGACTAGCTTGGTATTCGCCTTCCAGATCCAGTCCCGCAGCCAGCAGATAGGGCTTCTTGCCTGTCTGGGCATAGGACCTGCCCAGGTTAAACGGATATTCCTGCTTGAAGGGCTGATGGCAGCGACCATAGGTGTGCTGCTCGGGATCCCTGCTGGCCTGGTACTTGCCAGGCTGTTGATGGCAGGGCTCAGCACCATATGGCGACCTGCTGTGGGAGGGCTGGCCCTTCTGTACCATCCTTCTGTTGGGAAGGTGGTCATTGGTGGCCTGATCCTCCTTGGCCTGGCCCTTGCGGTGATCGCGGCGGTCGTGACCATCCAACTGAGAAGAAGGCCTGCTGGCCTTGTTGCAGGCCTGCAGGATCAGGTGGGCCTGCCAAGGACACTTGTGGTCGGGGCTGTGGGCCTGCTGTGCCTGATAGCTGCAGCCACCATGGCAGTACTGTCCGGCAGGTCAAGATTTAGGTTTGCCGCTACCGGTTTCTTTGCCAGCGGGGCCTCGATGCTGGCAAGCCTCATACTCCTATTCAATGCGGCCATCTATGCAGGGCAGATCCTGTTCGGACGCAGGGTGCTTACTAGGCGACTATTGGTCTTGAAGGGCCTGATGCGTAGTCCAGGCAGGGGTACTGCTGTTGTGGCCATGCTAGCATGTGGGGTATTCCTCGTGACCGCCGTTGCGTCAAACCGCTATGCCCATACCCCTGACCCCACGGACCGTCAATCGGGTACCGGTGGGTTCTTTGCATTTGCCAAGGCTGCCATACCGATCAGGCATGACCTGACCAGCCAGACTGGCCGCAAGGTTTTGGGCCTGGATGGATTGGATTGGTCTGACGTGAACCTGGTGCAAGTGCGTTCCATCGAAGGCGACCAGGCAACCTGCCTCAATCCTGCCAGGGCCCAGCGTCCATCACTCCTGGGGGTGGTGCCAGGGTGTTTCAGCGGCAGGTTCTCGTTCAAGAAGGCAATAGGCCCGCCAGGCTGGGATCTGCTGGAGATGGATCTGGGGCCTGATGTTATACCTGCGATAGGCGATTATCCGACCGTGACCTGGGCCTTGGGCAAGGATCTTGGCGAACGGATACAATACACTGACGATCTCGGTATGCCCTTCTATGTCCAGATCGTGGGGATCATCTCGGATTCCATCCTACAAGGTTCACTGATTATCAGTCATAGGGCATTGCTGGATCGTTTCCCATCCAAGACCGGCTACGACCTGCTGCTAGTAGATGTTCGGCCAAGTGAAGGCAGACGCTGGATGCAGTTGTCTGCAGCAAGGCTGGCAGATTACGGCCTGGAGGTGATCTCAACGCCTGATAGATTGGCCACGTTCCAGCAGGTCGAGGCCACGTACATCTCTGTCTTTACTGCCCTAGGTGGTTTGGGGCTGGTCGTAGGGACTGCCGGACTAGGGCTTGTGGTACTACGGAATCTGTTGGAAAGGAGGGGGGAACTTGCCATACTGAGGGCAATGGGTTTTACCAACGCAGATCTGCGGATGCTGATAGTATTGGAGCATATGGGGCCGTTGCTGGCAGGGACCGGTATTGGGCTTTGCTCAGCCATCTTGGCCTCGCTGCCAGTGATGCGACCAGCTTCTCACCTGCCTATTGGCCCCATAGCGGTTATGACCCTTGCCATCGTCCTATGTGGCTACATATGTATAAGGCTGGCCGCCAGTTACAGTACCTGTTTCGATATATGGGATATCCTCAGGAATGAATAGGCCTGGCATCTTGGCTAGCATATTTGTTAGGTCCTTGCCGATAGTGGTGTTGACAGTGCTGGTCCTTGCACTGGCAGGGCTGATGCTAGCAAGGTCCAATCCTGCCATCCAGCCCCGCGAACCTATATCCACCGACCAGCCTGGCCCAGGTCTAGGCAAGCGGTCTGAGGGTCCGGCATATGGGTATCTGGCCAGGTCCACCGGCAGGCCCTCTCAGATAAAGGCCAGTTGGCCTCAATTCAGGGGGCCCAAGAGGGATGGGATATACGAGGATCCTTCTGTAAGGCTCACATCTCGCTGGGCACAAGGTAGACCACCAGTACTTTGGTCCATAGATGTTGGGGAGGGTTACGCTGGTGCAGCAGTGCGCAATGGTTGTGTATACATCCTGGATTATGACCAGGCCAGCCAGAGCGATGCCCTCAGATGCCTGTCATTGGACGATGGCCAGGAGATCTGGCGCTACAGTTATCCGGTGAAGGTCAAGCGGAATCACGGCATGAGCCGTACCGTACCTGCAGTTACAGACAGGTTCGTTGTAGGCCTTGGGCCAAGGTGTCATGTCACATGCCTTGACGCAATTGAGGGCACCTTCCAGTGGGGGTTGGACCTGGTAGGGCAGTTCGGTGCCACAGTCCCACAATGGTATGCTGGCCAGTGCCCTCTGATCCACGATGATAGGGTCATACTCGGTGTTGGTGGCAAGGCCTTGATGATGGCCATAGATATAACCAATGGCAACCCCATCTGGCAGACGCCCAATCCCCATAATTGGACCATGACCCATTCGTCCATAGTGACCATGGACCTTGATGGCCTGGTGATGTATGTATGGTGTACAAGTGGGGGTGTAGTAGGAGTAAGCGCGGTCGATGGTAGATTGCTGTGGTCTTATCCAGACTGGAGGATAACGATCGCCAATGTCCCTTCGCCATTGGTCCTAGATGGGGGTAGGATACTGTTGACTGGCGGATATAATGCCGGTGCACTGATGTTGAGGTTGACAAGGCAAGGACAGGACGTAGTCGTAGAGCCAGTCTACAGGCTAAAGGCAGAGGTCTTTGGTGCACCGCAGCACACCCCGATCTTCTATCAAGGTCATATATTCGGTGTCAGGCAGGATGGGCAGATGGTATGTCTTAGGCCCGACGGGCAGGTCCTCTGGACCAGTGGACCAGCAAATAGATTTGGCCTGGGTCCCTACTCGGTGGCCAACGGGATGCTTGTGATGATGAATGATGAAGGCCTGGTGACCTTTGCAAAGGCAGATCCTGCTGGGTTCTTTCCCATTGGCCAGGCAAAGGTACTTCTAGGACATGAGTCCTGGGCGCCAATGGCCTTTGCCGCAGGCAGGTTGATCGTAAGGGATCTGACACGCATGCTCTGCCTAGACCTACGTGCACAATAGGAGGCAATCATGGCCATCAAGAACAAGACAATCGTCATAACCCTAATCCTTGTCTTGGCAACCACGATCACCGTTGCTATTTACTCCCTGGTGCAGATATCAGGGCTGGCAGCCAGGCCCGTCTCAAGGCAGTTGCGATATCCCATCGAAGGTGTAAAGATCGATCCAAATCTGATACTGTACCAGACATCCGGATGGTTCCAGATCGATCTGGCTAGGCCAAAGGATATCTGCATAGACCCCAATGGATTGGTCTACGTAGTGGGGGACAAGGCCATCTGTGTATATGAATCGACTGGGAAGATGGCAGCCAGGATTGACCTGTCATTCGAGCCATATGCCGTGGCCGTCGGCCCTGACGGCCTGTGGTATCTGACAGCGGCTGATCATGTGGAGGTCTATGACCGTTCAGGCACTGCCTTGATGACCTGGCCGAGGCCTGATCCAGAGGCACTGCTGACATCGATTGCAGTCTGTGGCCGGGACGTGTTTGTGGCAGACTCTGCAAACAGGATCGTCTACAGATACGACCAATTGGGTCAGCTGCTCGGAAGGATAGGCCAGAAGGACCCTGCCAAGGGCGTCGATGGCCTGGTTGTGCCAAGCCCAAACCTGGATGTGGCCTGTGGGCAAGACGGTTTGTTGATAGTGACAAACCCTGGCAGGCACCGGGTGGAGTTCTACCGCAGTGATGGGCAGTTGGTACGATGGTGGGGGAGGTTTGGCTACGACATAGAGGGCTTTACCGGCTGCTGCAATCCAGTCTCGATCGCAGCCCTTTCGGATGGAGGCATCGTCACTGCTGAGAAGGGCCTGGTCAGGATAAAGCTCTTCTGGCAGGAAGGACACCTATTGGGCGTTGTGGCAGGGCCCTTAGAGCTGGGCCTGACCTCAGGCCAGGTCTGTCAGTCGCCCGAGGATTGTCAGTCAGGTGTGTTCAAGTTGGCAACAGACCTGCATGGCAGGATCTATGTCCTGGATCCCCTGGCCAGGCAGGTGAGGGTCTTTGCCAGAAGGGCCGTCTTATGAAGGAAGATCACCAGCGTATCCTGACCAGGAGGACATTCCTCAAGGAGGCCATCTGGGGTGGTTGTCTTGCGGGCCTCGGCGGCCTGGTTGGCCTTAGTTGGACGCGTTCGACCAGATCAGGCACGGTCTGGCAGATAGATCCAGCCAAGTGCATAGCCTGTGGGAGGTGTGCTACGCATTGTGTGCTGCAACCATCGGCGGTCAGGTGTGTGCACGACTTCAAGATGTGCGGCTATTGTAGGATATGCTTTGGTTTCTTCGACCCTCAGCCCTTTGCGATCAATGAGGGTGCTGAGAACCAATTGTGCCCAACTGGGGCACTGAAAAGGAGATTTGTCGAGGATCCTTACTATGAATACACTGTTGATGAGGGCCTTTGCATAGGCTGTGGCAGGTGCGTAAAGGGATGCAATGCCTTCGGGAACGGCTCTCTGAAGTTACAGGTCAAGCAGGACATATGTGCACACTGCAACAACTGCTCTATTGCTGAGGTCTGTCCTTCAGGGGCATTCAATAGGATCCCAAAGGCCCAAGCCTATCTTTGGGGGATGGAGCGGTGAGGGCCCTGATGAAGGCCATGGTGATCGCCGTACTGACCGTCGGTGGCCTTACATGGGCCGTGGAGCGGTTTCCACCTCCTCAATTCGAGAGCAACTATGTCAGGCCAACAGAGGTCCTGCGCGGGCCTAGGCCAGTTATATGGGAGTCGATAGACCTGGCTGTGCTGTTTGCAGGCCTTTTCCTTGCGAGTTTGTTTGTACATAAGGTCAGGTACCGCCGCGCCATATTCGGACTGATGATCGTTTCGCTGCTTTACCTGGGCTTCTTCAGGAAGGGTTGCATATGTCCGGTAGGGGCCTTGCAGAACGTTGCATCTGCCGTCTTTACACAAGGTAGGTCTATCCCCCTTTTTGTTGTCCTGCTATTTGTGGGACCGCTATTGTTTAGCTTGTTTTTTGGCCGTGTCTTTTGCGGTGCGGTCTGTCCGCTTGGTGCCGTACAAGACCTGGTGGTTGTCAGGCCGCTTTCCATACCCGGTTGGCTAGAATCCATAGGAAGGTTGGCAGGCTACACATATCTGGGCCTTGCAGTGATCACTGCTGCAATAAGTGGGGTCTTCCTTGTATGCAGATACGACCCATTCGTATCGATCTTCAGGTTCTCTGGAAATCTTTACATCCTGATCTTGGGAGGCTGCCTGGTGGTGATAGGGCTCTTCGTGGCCAGGCCTTATTGCAGATTCGTATGCCCATATGGCATGATCCTGAGGAACCTGTCCCGCCTTGCCAGAAGACCTGTGACGATCAGCCCTGAGGACTGCATCAATTGTGGTCTGTGTGCAGCGGCATGCCCATTTGGTGCTATCAAGGGGCCCACTAGGCCATTGCAAAGGGCTATGATCTCCAGATTCAGGGGGCTATTTTTGGCCTGGCTAGTGGGTACCATCATCCTGATCCTTGCAGGCCTTTGGCTTGGTAGGATGGCTGGGAGCGGTATCTCAAGGTTAGATACCACGGTCCAGATGGCTGCAAGCCTAGCAAAGAAAAGGGTCGGGCCCTCGTACATACAGGAGGCAGTAGCCGCATACCTGGCCTCTGGTGGTTCTGCAGAGGGGCTGACACAGGATGCTGCGGCGATACTTGCGAGGTATCGGTTGGGAGGGGCCCTTTTAGGCGCGTGGATGGGTCTTGTGATAGGTGCAAAGGCGTTGGCAGCCTGCATGGTCAGGCCTGGCAAAGACTACTATGCGGATCCTGCGTCTTGCCTTGCCTGTGGCCGCTGTTTTGTCTACTGTCCAAAGGAGCACCTCCGCAGGGGCGATGTCAGAAGTGACCATGGACAGAACTGATGGGGCTCAGATAGAGGACCGGTCTTTAACAGGCATCTTGAGGTCGAGCGTCCTAAGTAGCGCCATCATTGCTGGGGTCTTTGCAACAGTAATTCTGGGATTGCTGGTGGCAAGATACGTTCAATGGTCCTACCTGGATCGCATATACCAGGGCCAGATCGCATCTGACAGGTCAAGATTGCCCACGTTGGCAGACCCAAACCAGGCAATACAGCAGATCCGTTTGTTGGACCTAAAGTGGCGAAGGTCTATCTTTGACTGGTATGCCTTCAGTTACGCGGCAGCTAGGGTATTGGTCATAGCCATGGCCGTATGGCTCTTGTGCGTCCAGGTCATAGGGTTTCTACATGGACCAAGGCCTGCAAGGCCAAGGCCTCCAGCGATGGCAGGCCCGGTCAGGGGGGTGCAGATGGTGCATCTTGCCAGCCTCATCTGTGCTGGGGTATTGGTCTTTCTGGCCATACTATCCAATTGGCAACCGCTTCCAGGAGAGACAGACGAACCTGGCAAATCCGGCCAGCCGATATCGAGATATTGGTACAGGTTCAGGGGGCCTGGAGGTGCGGGTATCAGCCCATACAGGCAGGTACCGGTCCAGTTCGGTGGGCCACCAGGCCAGGGGATCGTGTGGAAGACGCCAATTGCCTTGCCTGGTCACAGCAGCCCAGTGATCTGGGAAGACAGGCTCTTTGTCAGCGGTGCAGACAGCAATGATTGTCAGGTGTACTGTCTGGCGATCGATTCTGGCCGATTATTGTGGACAGGCCGCCTCCCGATAGATCCCAGCCAAAGACCAGAGGTACCAGCAGAGACGGGTCTTGCAGCACCTACCATGGCAACTGATGGTAGATATGCCTATGCGATCTTCGGTACAGGCCAGGTTGTGGCATTTGATATGGATGGCAGGCTTGTATGGACCAGGTCTCTTGGTGTCCCTGATAGCCCTTATGGTTATGCCTCCTCCCTAGAGGCATTCGATGGGCTTGTCATAATCCAGTTCGACCAGGGCCAACCTGAGGAGGGCAAGTCCAGGCTCCTTGCCCTAGACGGCAGGTCAGGCAAGACCGTCTGGGAGAAGGTAAGACCGGTTGGGGCCAGTTGGACCAGCCCCATTATTGCAACCGTAGGCCCATCCGTGCAGCTTATCACCGTGGCCAATCCCTTAGTGATCGCATACGAACCCAGGTCCGGACAAGAGCTTTGGAGGGCAGCGGTAGTACATGGTGACCTGGCCCCTTCACCTGTAGCAGTTGCAGATCTGGTACTAGCTGTTGAGCCCTACGGCAAGCTGGTGGCAGTGAGGGCCACTGGTGCCGGTGATGTGACCAAGACCCACCTGGCCTGGCGGAACGATACTGCTGGGCCTGAGATCTGCAGCCCGCTATGTGATGGCAAGTACATCTACTTACTTGATAGCTCGGGATTACTGACGGTCATTGATATCCAAGGCAAACTCATCTACCAGCAGGCCGTAGACCTGAACTTCAAGGCCTCACCCAGTCTGGCAGATCAGGAGGTATTGTTGATATCAGAAGAGGGGGTACTGGTGAGGTTGGCTGCAGGTCCTGTATACAAGGAGCTCGCTAGGTATCAGCTTGGTGAAGGGTGCACCGCAAGTCCTGCATTTGCACCGGGTAAGATGTTTATCCGTACAACAGGGCATGTCTACTGCATAGCAACTGAACAGATGCAGCCGGTCTTACAATAGGTTATTCCGATACCACTCTATGGCCTGCCTGAGCCCTTGCTCAAACATCACGATTGGCTTGTAACCCAACAGCTCCCTTGCCCTAGAGATGTCCGCAAGTGAATGCCGTACATCACCAGGCCTGGGAGGTGCATAGATGGGCCTGATGTCGGTGCCGAGGATTTGATTTATGAGGGAGATGATCCTATTGATACTGATGGCCTGTCCACAGGCGATATTGACCACCTCGCCAGAGGTCTTAGGTGCCTGTGCAGCCAAGATATTGGCATGGACCACATCGTCTATGTAGGTAAAGTCTCGGGTCTGTTCTCCATCGCCATATACGGTGGGCCGTTGTCCTTTTAGGATGGCGGTCACAAAGGCAGGTATGGCCGCCGCATACTGGCTTGTCGGATCCTGGTTTGGACCAAAGACATTGAAGTATCGCAGGGATATGGTCTGCAGCCCATAGACCTGACTGAAGACAGCACAGTAGTACTCGCCAGCCAACTTCCCTACGGCGTATGGAGACAATGGGTTGGGAGGCATGCTCTCGACCTTTGGCAGGGTAGCGCTATCGCCATATGCCGATGAGCTTGCTGCGTATACAAACCTCTTGATCCCTGCCTGCCTGGCTGCCATCAGGAGTGTAAAGGTCGCGTCCACGCAATGCCTATGCGTTGCCGCTGGGTCCTCAATGCTGCGAGGTACAGATGGCAGGGCCCCTTGATGTAGGACGATGTCGATCCCCTGCATCACATCGCGGGCCACATCTGGATCTCCCATGTCTGCCTCTATAAACTCGATCTTATCCAGTACGCCTGCAAGATTGGCCTTCTTGCCAGTAGAGAGGTTGTCCACTACCCTTACAAAGTGCCCATCTTCCACTAGTCTGCGGGTGATGTTTGAACCTATAAACCCGGCACCGCCAGTAACTAGAAACCTCTGCATCTTATCCTCCAACTATACCTTGCTGAGATCCAGATCCCACGGCGGCTGATGAATAACTATCTTGCGGGATTGAGGACCGAGGTGTTCCAGTTGTATCTTGACGTGTGGGCAATCCTGCAGCAAGGAAAGGAGCTTATCTGCCCACTCTATGATCACCACTGAATCAGGACCGAGCAGCTCTTGAAACCCCAGCATGACCAGGTCATTTGGGCCTTCAAGCCGGTATGCGTCGATGTGATATATATCCAATCTTCCCTGGTATTGATTGACCAGGACGAATGTAGGGCTAGTCACGTCTTGGGTCTGTTGACAGTCGCAACCTATGCTTATGCCCTTTACAAGACAGGTCTTTCCGCTGCCCAATGGCCCAAGAAGTGCAATGACCTCTCCGCCTCTTAGCGCACGGCCTATGTACCGGCCTAGGTCTATGGTCCTGTCCACTGAGTCAGATATGAACTCGATCCTATTTCCGCTCAAAGTGGTCATATCCTCTCAGATCCAGATCCCGAATCGTGCCACTAGGCAGGATGATCTTTATATCGCTGCCAGCAGTGATCTGGCCTATACAGGTTATAGGCAAAGGATCATCCCAGGACCTGGCCAATGCCGCCGCATCTGTCTGACTGATTGTAAAGAGTAGCTCAAAGTCCTCTCCATCGCATAGTGCACTGGCAATAGGATCGGCAGAGAGCCTGGCCTGGTCAGAGATAGGGAGGGCTGTTGCGTTGACAACTGCCCCGACCTTGCTTTCCTTGCACAGCCTTGGCAGGTCACTGGCTAGGCCATCACTTAGATCCATCATGGCATGTATCCTCACCATGCCCGCCAGCTTGATGGCCTCATTGACCCTTGGTACGAATTCCATATGCCTACCATGGATGGAACCGCCTAGCCTGCCGGTCACACATATCATGTCCCCGACCACAGCACCGCTGCGGCGGATCACGCCATAGGGCCCAGGTATACTGATCATGGCCACACATATGGCCAGGAGATCTTCCTGTCTCCACACAGTCATATCCCCACCTACAAGTGGGAAATCATAGGTTTGGGCCGCCTTGAGGATGCCTCTGTGAAGCAGCTTGAGTTGATCTGGGTCTGATCCGGCTGGCAATCCCACTGCGACTACTGCAGCGACTGGCCTACTGGCCATGGCCGCACAATCGCTAAGGCTGCAGGCCATGGCCTTGTAGCCCACTTGATCTAGCGAGTGCCTGGATAGATCAAAGTGGACCCCGGATAGCAACATATCAGTTGTCACAAGCACACTGCCACCTGATGGCAGGTTTATCTGGGCCATATCATCGCCTATACCTATGGGGAACCTGGTCGGGTCCAGTCTTGCTTGCGACTTGAACCAATCTACAAGCTGGTCCTCCATGCCGTTCATCTTGCCTGAAGGACCTTTGTCCAGTACGCCACCATCTGTGCCGCCTGCTTTGTGCCTGCTGCACCAAAGGAGCGGTACGATCTTGCCACGTTGGCAGCGCCGAGGACCTTGTAGACATCCTTGTCTATCTTGCGGCAGTATCGCCTCAGACGGCCTAGTGGTAGGTCTCTTAGCCGCAGTCGTTGTCTATCACAATCTGCCACCAGGCTTCCAACGATCCCGTGTGCACGTCTGAACGGTATGCCCTTGCCCACCAGGTATTCTGCCAGGGCCGTTGCATCCAGAAAGCCATCGTCCAGGCCTGCAGCGATCCGGTCTGGTTGAAACCTGGTTGCAGCCACGACCTGTGCGGTCATATCAAGGCATGCCTCGGTAGTCTGGGCCGCTGAGAATATGTGGACCTTATCCTCTTGCAGATCCCGGTTATACCCGGAAGGCAGTGACCGCAGTACGCTCAGGATCGCCACCAGGGCACCATACAATGATGCGGCCTTGGCCCTGACTAGCTCCAGGGCATCTGGATTCCGCTTCTGTGGCATCATGCTGGAGGAGGTACAGAATGCATCATCGATACGTATGAAGCCAAATTCCGTGGATGAGAATATGATCCAATCGGTGGCAAGCCGCGAGAGGTGCAGGCCGATCATTGCACAATCGAATATGAACTCAGCGGCAAAATCCCTATCTGCCACTGCATCTATGCTGTTCCTGCAAAGATGGGCAAAGCCCAATTCCTTGGCGGTCATCTGGCAATCTATAGGCAGCGTACTGCCAGCCACAGCACCACAGCCCAGTGGCGAGCAGTCCACCATGGCCATGCAATTGCCCATGCGGATATGGTCCCGCTCTAAGGGCTCTACATGGCTCAATATGTATGCGGCTATGGATACAGGTTGGGCCCGCTGCAGGTGCGTGTATGCTGGCATCACCTGGTCGATGTATCCAGAAGCAAGCTTGACCAATCCCTTCTGGAGGTTGACTATCTGTTGTTGCACCTGGTGGATCCTGTCCTTCATCCAGAGCCTGATATCAGTAGCGACCTGGTCGTTGCGGCTCCGAGCCGTATGGAGCATCAGGCCGGCCCTACCTATCCGCCTCACTAGGGCTGCCTCTATGGCCATGTGTATATCCTCCAGGGTCTTGTCGAATGTGAACCTGCCGGAGCGGATCTGTCGTTCGATCTGCAAGAGCCCTTTTCTTATCGCATTGAAGGCCGCCTTTGGGATCAGTCCCTTGTTGGCAAGCATCCTTGCATGGGCAATGGAGCCCGTTATGTCGTATGGATAGAGCTGCCAGTCAATATCCAGTGACTGCACGAAGTCCAACATGTTCCTGTCCGGACCCTTCTGCAGCCTCTTTTCCCAACTTCGTTGATTGCCTTTTGGCATGAGATCCAGTCCTGATCTTATGGGCAGTCCTTGGGGATGTCAACGCACAGGTTGTATCCCTGATCTGTAAGACCTGATAGCCAGACATCAGGCCCAACCTGCCTACCGGTAGGATTCCGCAGCATCAAGTAGCCTGGCTCTATCCTGGCCTTTCCAGCATTGCCCAAGGATATGGGGGCAATGTATAGATGGATCTCATCTGCCAGGCCAGCTTGCAGGGCACTGCGGATCAACCTTGCACCCCCTTCGATCAGGACCTGCTGGATGGATCGTCTTGCAAGCTCATCCAGCAGGGATCCGATGTTGCGATCATCATCAGGACCTACAAGAAACTCGGCCCCTCGCTGTTGGAGCTGCTGGACTATTGCCTGGCGGTCATCCATGGCAGGCCTGGTGGTACAGATCAGGACAGGGAAGGTCTTTACATCCAGGAGTATCCTCGCATCCAGTGGTATCCGCAGGCCTCTATCCATCACCACCCTTATGGGCCTCCTGCCCTTGCTTGGCCTGGGCGTTAGGAGAGGATCATCCTGAAGGACCGTATTGATCCCCACTACAATGGCCTGTGTCCTACGCCTTAAAATGTGTGCATGGTTCCTTGCGGCCTGGGATGTCAAGTATCTGCCGGCAGATGGATCTGCAATGGCCAGCATCCCGTCTATGGATTGGGCCCACTTGACTATCACCCAAGGCCTGCCTGTCTGAACGAACTTGAAAAAAGGCCCATTCAAGAGCCTGGCCTGGGCTTGGCAGACACCCACCTGGACCTCGATCCCTGCCTGCCTGAGGATCTCTAGACCGGCCCCATTTGCATGGCCTGATGGGTCCCCTGTGGCAACAACCACCTTGGCAATCCTTGCCTGGATGATCTCCTTGGTACATGGACCTGTCTTGCCGAAGTGGCAACAGGGTTCGAGGGTCACATACATAGTAGCGCCAGCTGGATCTAACCCTTGTCTGCGGCAATCACGAAGGGCCTCGACCTCTGCATGGGCCTTGCCAAACCCCCTATGCCATCCTCTGCCTATGACCTGGCCTGCCTTTACGATCACACATCCAACAGCAGGATTGGGTTCGACCAGGCCGATACCCCTACGGGCAAGGGCTAGGGCCATCTTCATGTAGTACTCATCTACCCTGCCGGGCCTATCCACCCTTGCCCCCGAGCATCTGGACTAGCTGTTCCTCAGTCAATATAGGTATGCCTAGGGCCCTGGCCTTATCCAGCTTGCTACCAGGCTCTGCACCGACCACCAGATAATCGGTCTTGCGGCTGACCGACTCGGCCGGCCGTGCCCCAGCGGTCCTGAGTGCCTCAAGTACACCTTGCCGAGTAAAGGATTTTAGCGAGCCTGTAACCACCACGGTCTTGCCTGCAAGTGGACCTGATCGCGCCTTGGGTCTCAATGCAGGCTGGGGCCTGACGCCTGCTGCCAGCAATTGCCTTACGGTGGCCTTGTTTTTAGGGTCCCTAAAGAATTCGTATACACTCTGGGCCATTGCAGGCCCGATCTGATCTACCGAGGCCAATTCATCCTGTGACGCCTTCATGATGGAATCCAGGTCACCAAAGTGCTCGGCCAGGATCTGGGCAGATTGTCTGCCTATGTGCCTTATGCCCAGCGCAGCTATGAATCGCCAAAGCGGCCTGGTCTTACTGGCCTCGATGGCATTGAGGATATTTGTAGCGCTCTTTTCGGCCATCCGCTCCAGGGATAGCAATTGCTCCTTTTTCAGATAGTAGATGTCGGCTATGTTCTTGACCATCCCTGAATCGACCAGTTGATCGATTAGTGCAGGGCCAAGGTTCTCGATATCCATCTGGTCCCTGCCTGCAAAGTACCGTAATCTCTCTTTCAGTTGGGCAGGGCAGTCAGGATTGGAGCAGCGAATATAGACGCCTCCTTCATCCTTGACGACCTTGTGGCCACATTCAGGACACCGTGTTGGTACAGGAAATGGCTTGGCATCTGGCGGACGAAACTCTTGTAGTACCTCTACTACCTGAGGGATGATCTCTCCTGCCTTCTCTACAAGGACCGTATCCCCACAGCGGACGTCCAGCCGCTTTATCTCCTCGAAGTTGTGCAGACTTGCCCTCTTTACCATAGTACCGGCCAATCTGACTGGGTCTAGGTTTGCAACAGGTGTGAGGATCCCACTCTTACCTACCTGTACATCTATGGACCTGACCACCGTCTTTGCACGCTCTGCTGGAAACTTATAGGCTATGCACCATCTCGGTGCCCTGGCCGTTGCGCCCAATGTATCCTGGTAGTCGAGCCGGTTGACCTTTATGACCATGCCGTCGATCTGATAGGGCAGTTGGTGCCTCTTTGCCTGCCACTTATCGCAGATCTGGATCACCTGGTCTATATCCTTGGCCAGCTCACTATGTGGATTGACCGGTAGGCCATATTCCCTAAGCCTGGTGAGGACCTCCATATGTGTCTTGCCTATAGGCCTTGAGGTCTGACCTATGGCATATGCAAAGAATGCAAGGTTCCTAGAGGCGGTGATCCTGGGATCCAACAATTTCAATGACCCTGCAGCAGCATTCCTTGGATTGGCGAATATGGGTTCACCTGCCTCCTCCCTTAGGCGGTTCAGTTCCAAGAATGCCTTATTCGGCATATACACCTCACCCCTGACCTCCAGTACCTCTGGCAGATGGTCCCTGTGCCTAAGCACCAGTGGGACCGACCTGATGGTCCGCACATTGGCGGTAACGTCATCCCCGACCTGGCCATCACCGCGCGTGGCTGCCTGCACAAAGACCCCATTGGAGTATCTGATACTGATGGCCAGCCCGTCGATCTTCAGTTCCACTACATATTCACAGCCCTTTATCCCCGGTTGCCTTGTGATCCTCTGGTCGAACTCCCGCAGCTCCTGGGGACTGTAGGTATTGTCTATGCTCATCATAGGTACGGCATGTCTGACCTGCGGGAAGCCTTCAAGGGGCCTATCTGTAACCCTCTGGGTAGGGGAGTCGGGGGTGATCAACTCTGGGTGGGTGTCCTCGAGTTCCTTCAGCTCGGCAAACAGCTTGTCGTAATCCGTATCGCTGATCGTAGGCTCGCCTAGTACGTAATAGCGATAGTCATGTTCACGGATCAGCTCGCGGAGCTCGGCGATACGCTGTTTGATCTTCTCGGACATACCAAGATTAATGCACCATGATACAAAGATTTCAAGGTCCTGGTGGCCGCATCCACAGAACTGCATTGCCTTCTGTCTGGCGTCGGATCCAGTCCTTGCCAACCGCGGCCAGTAGGGGGCTCTCAAGGAATGCAAACCTCTGGTCCTCTACGCCTATCAGTACAGCCGCAGGCGGCATGGTCTGCACCATCTGGGCAAGCGAATCAGGGCCTACAACCCTTGCCAGCTGCCTTTGTTCTGGCCCAAGTTGATCAGCGATCCTGTAGACTATGGATCCACAGGACAACTCCTGATAGGCCTGACAACCTGCCTCTAATGCCCACAGGGGCCCAAGTGTCAGGATACGGTCCTGAGGGCCTAGGTCCGTACATAGTCTCCTGTATCGATTGTGGAGCGCAATAGGCACCCATTGATCCGGCCGTACCAGCCCAGCGAGCTGCTGCAGTGTGCGCCTATTGCCCAATAGCAGCAGCCCAAGTAGCGACCACAATACCGTTCGGCAAACCCATCTCTTGGAGACCCTGTACCAGAGCAGATGCACTGGCCTGGCCAGCCAGAGGAGGGCAAAGGGGACAGGAATTGCCCAGTATTGTACCCACATGGTAGGGGGGATGAATGCCACTATACAAAAGACCGCCACAAGGCCCAGCGGCAGCCAAGGCCTTAGACAGGCCCTGCCCAAGGCCACTGCCGTAGCTAGGCCACCTGCCAGAAGGACCAGGTTTTCGGGCAGGAGGATGGACTGCACTGTAAGCACCAGCTTATCGTGCGTCATACCCAGCTCGGTCAGCCAGCGGCCGTATAACCTTGGTATCTGGACCAGATTCAACCAAAAGGCCCTCGGTGCCTGAAGGATGACCCAGACTGGCCAGATGCTAACAAGTGCAAGGCCTGCGACCAGGCCGATCAGTGCGGCAGATCGATTCGCATAGGAAACCTTTCTTATGGCCAGGTCCCCCAAGAACAATGGCACTGCCAGGACCGTGGTTACCCTGCTAAGGCATGCCAGACCAAGGACCACACCCATAGCAACGCCCTTGAGGCCATCTTTAAGGACACGACCACCAAGGTCAAAAGACAGCGCATAAGCGGCCATTACCGCAGCCTGAACGAGGTCGTGGTTCCAGGCGTGGCCGTTCGCATATGCGACTATAGGATGCAAGAGATAGCAGGTTGCAAGCAGCAGGCCAGGTATCAGGCCTTGGCCGCCATTGAGCTTGTAATAACCATATACGATTAAAGTCATGACCAACAGGTCACACACAACCGAGAAGATCCTGCCTGCCAGCAGGTAGTATTGCGTTCCGCTTGATCTGTAGATCGCGGCAAGGATCAAGGGATGGTAAGGCAACTGAGATGGGTAGGAAAAGTCGCGGTAGGGGAGCTGTCCGCTCGATACCAGCACGCCGGCAGTGCAGTACATCTGCTCATCCCTACCAGGCGACTTTGTCATGCTGTTGGCAAGGATCACCGCACTCAAGGCCGTCAGCCAACAGACTACAAGCAATACTGTGGGCCACCGTTGACCTTGGTATCCTACCGGAGGTGGCATGTTACCTAGCCGTGCCTGATGGTTTCTGGCCTTCTTGGGCCTGATAAGCAGGCGGCAGATAGATCCGAAATGCCGCGCCCTTGCCTGGTTTGGAGTCGACCTCCAGCTTGCCGCCGTGTGATTCTACGATCATCTTACAGAAGGCAAGACCTAGGCCCATGCCACACCTTTCACCGATCATCGCGGTCGGATCCTTTGTGGAGAAGAACGGGTCGAAGATCCGTTGCATCAGTTCTGGATCAATCCCAGGGCCTGTATCGCGGACCTCTATCCGCACCCCTGCAGACCCGCTGTCTGCACTTATGGTCAATATGCCGCCCCTAGTCAGCATCGCCTGCCTGGCATTGAGGATCAGGTTCATCAAGACCTGCTGAAGCTGCACAGGTACGCACTGGACCTTGAGCTCCTTATCTACCTGGATGTTCACCGTAATGCCATCCTTTGTAAAGTCCCTGGCCAGGCAAACAAAGATGTCGTCAATTAGACTATAAAGCGGAGTTTCTTGCCTTTCACATTCCCCACCGTGCGCTAGATTGACTAGGCTCTCCATAATCTTGGAGGCCTGCCTACTAGATTTTATGCATTTTCCCAGGGCCGTAATGGTCAAGTTGCGGTCGTTTGGATCCCTCAGTGCCAGCTCGGCATAGTTTGCCAGTGGCGTAAGCAGGTTGTTTACCTCATGTGCGATCATGCACATGATCGATCCCAGTGTGGCCAATGGCTGCAGGCTTGCCAGTTGCCCTGATAGGGCCTGATTGGCCTGGCGTATCTCTTGCAAAGACTTATGGAGGGCTTGGCGACGCTCTATAAGGCCTGGCAAGACATGCTCCTTGGTAATGGTGAAATAACTATCGGCCGCCATCCTTAGCGGCTGCAATAGGATTATCGGCTTTTGTGATCCATGAACTTGAGGGCATGGAGCTTGTCTATCTTGGTGATTATGGTAATATGCCAGGCGGTCAGGGCACAGATTGGTATATCCATGACAAGATCAAATCAGCGTCCTACAGTCCTTATCGTAGACGACAACCGCGAGAACCTGGAGCTCTTGCAGGCCTACCTGGAGGACCTGGATTGCAGGACGATAACTGCAACTGACGGGTTCGAGGCCCTGCGATTGGTCAAGCATGGGCATCCGGACGTTGTCCTGCTGGACGTGATGATGCCTCAGATCAGTGGCTTTGAGGTATGCAAGCGGATCAAGTCGGACCCTGCCACTGCGGACATCCCTGTGATCATGGTCACTGCGCTAAACGAATTCCGTGATATAGAACGTGGCCTGGACAGCGGCACAGATGATTTCGTGTCCAAGCCTGTCAACAAGCTCGAGCTACTGACGAGGGTCAGGACCATGCTCAAGCTAAAGCACCTTAGCGACAGGCTCGAGCGGACCCTGGCATATCTGGCCAGACTCCAGGGTCAGGAACCTACTGAGCCAAGCATCTGATCGGTACGATCGATCCAGTCGATACGGTGTGCAAAGGCCTACCAGGCCTGCAGGCAATCCTGTGGATCAGGCCTGATCATCCCTAAACCCCAGACCCTGGTAGACCGATACTTCCTGTAGTGGTTTTTGAACCTTTGGATCTGGCTTCGGAGGCCATCTAGTTCGGAGGTAGGGCCATATTATGCGCGGCAGTCTCATCTCGGTGCTCGGGCGAGGTATCGACATACATCCTGTAGACCTGCTTGCCCATTGGCTTGAACGTCATATGCCTCAGGCAGAACAGGCAAGGAGGATACTGGCCCAAATAAGGTCTGGGGCGTTGCTCACAGGACCGGATATGACATGGCTCCAGGGCCAAGTCCAGCAGGGTACGTGGTATCTTGTAGCGCAAGCTGCGGCGGAACTGTTGGAAGATCTGCTATCTCGGGCAATAATCCACCTAGAGCAGGTTAGACAGACACAGCCCAATAACACCACTGCCTTGTATGTACTTGGGATCTGCCGCGAACGCCTTGGTCATGAGGCCCAGGCCATTGCCTGCTACCAGGATTGCCTAAAGGTCAGCCCTAACCTGGAACTACCTCTTCAAAGGCTTGCGGCCATTGCCTTTAAGGATCTCCAACTGGAGCAGGCCATAGCATACTACCAACAGTTGAAACAGGCCCAGCCAGAGTCCATGCAGATCGGCCTACTTCTTGGCCAGATGGAGATAGCAGCAGGTCTCTACACGCCTGCTGCCAAGACACTGGAGCATGCCATCCTGATGAACCCAGGGGCCTTCGCATGGCATGATCCAGACATCGAACTATTGATCGAGGATGGTCAGTATCGCGATGCACTGGCAAGGCTAGATCTGCAACTTGCCGCAACCCAGCCCAGTCCTGAACTATTGGCCAAGAAGGCCCAGTTGCTAAGACTTATGGATGAACTGCCAGAGGCAGAATGGGCCCTTCGCTCAGCGGTCCAGGTATGTCCGACATATCTGGAGGCCTTCGTGCATCTGGCAGGACTGCATCTTCAACAAGGTAGGCCCGACCAGGCGGCAACTGCATATCTACAGGCCCTGGAGGCAAACGAGACATATCTGGAGGCCTACCTGTGGCTGGCGAAGTCCTATAATCTGGCAGGGCGAAACCAGGCCGCCATAGAGACGATTGAGTCTGCACTGGAGCTGGTACCAAATTCCATTTACCTAATGGGTCAGGCGATCAGGAGCATGGCAGCCGACAGATTGGGCGGATGGCTGGACCCAGGGCAGCTTAAGGCTGTTGTCAACAGACTGATGGCGACAGGCGAAAAGATTGACCCATGGACGAGTGCATATGTGCAGGCCCTCACAGAGCACAAGGCCACCGCGGCCTATGAGCTAGCCGGCGACCTGGCGGTGCCCAGTCCGGGTGAGACGCTTGATGCCCTGCACCGGATTGCAAGCGGCGACATCAACCCGTTGGTCAGGCTAGCAGAACTCCCAAGTGAGAATGACTTAAAGGTCTGCTACCAGGCAGCACTTCTTTCAGGCAGTAGGTTCAAGTTTGCTGGGTCCATATTGAACCTCGCAAGTGATATTGGCCGCTGGCCCACATCCCAGGTCATGACGGGCCTTGCAGGCCTGGGTGTTATTGCACGGGCTGACCTTTATGGGCATTGGCTGGAGATGGCCTTTGATCTAGGGTCCAATGAAACATAACGTATCTTATGAGACGTTGAAGGGGGCAAGCACCATCGAAGTTGCTCTTGCTTGCTAATCCCACCAGTTGCGGCTCGGCCTGATACTTAGGGGTTGATCCAGCAACTCCATGATGACGATTGCCTCTCTGAGTTTGCCAGGGCTGAGGTCTATGTAGACATGGTCAGGTCGGTGGTCGGCGTAAAGGCGTGGTGATTCAAGTGTCGGAAGGGGCTGGAAGGTTGGGGCCGGCATATGAGCTGGTGCCTTTGAGATGGCTGGCTCGAGCTGGACAGGGGCCTTGGGTTGTGGTGGCGGGCCTGGGATGGGTGTCTCTGTAGGCTGGGGTTCGATCTGGCCTAGGTCGGACAGGTCTGGTTCGGTAGGTACCTGATCGGTCTGTTCAGGAGGTTGTTGTTTCCTCCTACAGGCCGCTGCCAGCAGGGCCCAGACGACTACAAATACGATGGTTACTAATAAGTCGAGCAGGTCTTTGTCTTGCATCTAGTCGTATTACTTTTCTTCCTTATGACCTGGTGCGGGGGGCTTGGCTATGGACTCCCGCATCTGTGTATCTGCGATGATGTTCTTCATCCTGTAGTAGTCCAAGACCCCAAGGTTGCCGTTCTTGAGGGCCTCTGCTATGGCTAGTGGTATCTTGGCCTCATTCTCTACTACCAAGGCACGCATCTCCTGCTCCCTGGCCACTGCCATGGCCCTTCGCTGTTCTGCCTCTGCCTTTGCCCTGCGCATATCTGCCTCTGCCTGGCTTGCCTGCAGTTGTGCCCCTACGTTCTCGCCAACGTCTACGTCGGCGATATCAATCGAAAGGATCTCGAATGCGGTGCCTGCATCCAGGCCCTTTGCTAGCACGGCCTTTGAGATCGCGTCTGGGTTCTCCAGGACGGCCTTATAGCTCTTGGCACTACCTATGGTGCTTACTATACCCTCGCCGACCCGTGCTACGATCGTCTCTTGTGTGGCACCACCTATGAGCCGTTGGATGTTGGCCCTCACGGTCACCCTTGCCTTGGCCT
Source organism: Sedimentisphaerales bacterium (assembly GCA_029907605.1). Classification (GTDB taxonomy): domain Bacteria; phylum Planctomycetota; class Phycisphaerae; order Sedimentisphaerales; family Anaerobacaceae; genus DTPU01. The sequence goes on along the minus strand of JARYLO010000022.1, from coordinate 2,671 downwards.
TCAATTGTATCCCATCTTGGGCCACTGCATCTACCGTGTCCCTGCCCCTGGTTGGATCTGGGCAGTCGATTACCTTTGGGTTGACACTGGTCTGCACCGCATCGAGGATGTCCCTGCCCGCAAGGTCTATGGCCGTAGCGGTCTGCCAGCTCAAGGGTATGTTGGCCCTGTTGGCCGCTATAAGGGCCCTGACCACATTAGGGACCCTTCCGCCTGCAAGGTAGTGGCTCTCGAGGTCTCTGGTGGTCAGGTTCAGGCCCGCCTGCACGGCAGTGATCTTGCTAAGCACAATGACCCTGCTATCTACCTTCCGAAGCCACATGCCGATCAGCTCAGTGAACTTGACGTCCGCGCGCGAGAGCTTGGCCTGGAGCCAAAGCCTGAAGAACTTTATGAAAAGGGCGATAAAGGCCAAGGCTGCCAGACCGACGATGGCCAGCAGCATGATAGCGATGGTACCAGCCAAAGGGACCTGTCCGAGGATATCTATCTGATCAAGATGAACGGACATGCTCACTCCTTTCCAAAATGACACTAGCAACTGGCATCCTTTGCGTCTTCTATGGGTCTGACGGTCAATTGTGCACCTTGGATGCCTATGACCTCGACCCTGGTACCTGGGTCAAGATAACGGCCCTCGGCCATACATTCAATCCTCTTGCCTGTAATCCGGCAGATCCCCACAGGTCTAAGCGGCGTCAAGACGGTCCCTTCTTGGCCTATGAGCCCTTCCAATTGCGCGGCGTCAGGTACCCCATCACCAATAGGCCTTTGAGGCGGTGTGAGCGTAACCCCCCTGCCAAACCTGGTGTCAGGCAGTATCTTGAATGTAAGACCAAACACCACAGGCACCACAACGATCGCCTCGAGCAATCCGATCCACCCTACCATCTGTCCCTGCCTGAAACAGATCACCAGCCCCCCTGCTGCTGATGCCAGGCCGCAGACCAATAGCAGGCCACCGCTAGGCACAAAGACCTCCACAAAGAGTATGATACCGCTGGCCACATACAGACCTGTTGCCAACAGAACGGCGATTACCAGATCATGCGTCTCTGCGGCCATCTTCCTCACCGATAGGCTCGACCACCACCTTGTTGCCTGTAACCTCTGTCACGCGAACCTTCCTACCCTTCTCTAGAAATTGGCCATATGTCAGACAATCTACGAGGGCACGGCCAAACCTGGCCTTGCCTGCTGGTCTAAGTGGGGAATCCACCACGCCTATGTCACCTATGCGAGGAAGGTCAGGGCGCAGGTCCATTTCGGGGCTGGGCCTTTCGAGCATGCCAGCAGGTGTCAATACCAGACCCCCAAGCAATCTCCACCTTGGAAGGTACTTGGCTGCAATGATTGCAAAGAATATGAACCCACCTATCCCGATCAGCAGCCCTAGGGCACCTTGTAGGAATGCGTCCCAACCTGCCTGGCCCTCTGGCCAAGGCAGGCGATCAGGGGGATTCTTGATGAGCATCCCAAACAGGCCGGCTGCCAGACAGGCGATCCCAGTGATACCTGCAAGCCCGAATCCAGGTATGACGAATAGCTCCAACAAGAGTAGTACCAGGCCAGTCACTACCAGGACTAACTCGACCCAGTTAGCCAGACCGGTCAGGTACTTGCTGCCGCCCCATATGGCCAGGCATACCAAGGCCACTAGACCTGGAAGGCCGAAACCAGGCGTGCTCAACTCCACGTAGATCGCTATCAAGGCTATGGTCAATACAAGCCCTGAGACCACAGGGTGATTGAGCACGCGTACCATCTCCTCTGACCAATTCGTCTCCACTACAGGGAACGGCCTAATCAGTTCTACTCCGTCCCTCTGCTCTAGGAAGGTCGCCACATCATTGATGTCCTCTACCAATGCCCTGGCAATCCCATATCTAAAGGCCGTCTCTGCGTCTAAGGTCAGGATCCGGTCATTTGGGTCGACCAGTTCCATCGAGTCCAGGTCATAATTGTTGGGGTCCTTTGGTAACTGATGGGCCTCAAAGAACTCGTCTGCACCCGTGACCTTATTCCGCACCCGGTATACCTCCACCTCCATGGTAACCATGGCCCTCAGTAGGGCTGTAGGATAGCCGTTTGCCTTTGCTGCCCTGTCGAAGGTCGCGCGTATAAAGCTCTCTGTCTTCTCCCTCTCTATCCTATCCAGCTTCCGGCCCAGGGCAATGGGGGCACAGTCCCCGATGGTGGTATGCCTCCTCATGACCACATCCTGGCATGAGACGGCGATCATTGCCCCTGCTGAGATGGCCTCGGTAACTACATATGCAACGGTCCTTGCCTTCTTTCCAGCGTCAAGGATCAGGTATTTGGAGATGTTGTCTCCAGCCTCAGCCAGCCCGCCGTATGTACTGATCTGATAGATCAGATAGTCTGCGCCCTGTTCGATGGCCGCCTGGCTCCTCCTACGGATCGACTGGAAAAGCCCATCATCAATCATCCCGGAACACGTAATGACCACCGCCTTTGCCTGCCTTGCCAGCGTGACACATGGTGTTTGCAAGGCCACCGCCCAGCCTAGGATGATCAACGCCATCTTCCTCATCAAGATGATTCTACCGCCTTTTTACGATTGCAGCAACTATTGCTGGCCAGTACGGCCGTGGAGGAAGGCCTCCAGTATCTCTGCCGCAGCTACTGCGTCTACACGTCTTACACGCTT
>JARYLO010000225.1 GCA_029907605.1 Sedimentisphaerales bacterium | reverse complement strand
AGACGTTTCGTCGTATCAACATATCGGCGGAAAAATAGAGACTGCCGAACAAGGCGCTGCACCGGACGACCATTCCGTTGCGCCTCATTGCCGCAGGTGAGCTTAATCGTTACGCCTGCCGTACGTTCGCCCGCTCCCACACGAACCGCACCACACGCCTACCCTGCCTGTCTCCGATGGGGGCAACCCGGTGGTGGGATTTTCCCAAGTGTTTCCCAAGTGTTTGTTGTAACTCCGTACTGCATCAGGATCGCAGTAGGCCCGGAGGGATTCGAACCCCCGACCAAGGGATTATGAGTCCCCTGCTCTGACCGCTGAGCTACAGGCCCCTGAACTCTATCGGAAAACACTTATTATCCCCAGTGTAAAGCAAAGAGCCGTCCATGCTCAAGTCCCAATCCTGCTCCCCCGCTCTATCCCCCTGCCACACTCCCCGGATACCCTCCCGCAGAGAAAAGAACCCAGACGGGACCACATCAAAGGGCAATGCAATACCCTCCAATAGAGGCATTCTTCAA
>JARYLO010000224.1 GCA_029907605.1 Sedimentisphaerales bacterium | reverse complement strand
CTTCAACCAAGTGAGCAATCCACCGGTACTCCGCTGGGATAACCGACCTTCCGGAAGGCCTACGGAGGGACCTCGGTCGATTGACGATGAAGGGAGAACCGGGTAGACTTTTTTTATCACCATGGGTGGAAGGCGACTGCCTTCTGCCGGTGGTAGCGGTGACACCCGTCGGGGCTCAACCGGCGGGTGATTTCGTTCAAGGTGAAGGTTTGCCGGAACTCACCGCGCGGAGTGTCTCAATCGACGGTTGGCATAGGCAATCGTTGCCGAGGAAGTCTAATTCGGGGCTGTAGCTCAGTCGGTAGAGCAACGGACTTTTAATCCGTAGGTCTCGGGTTCGAGTCCCGACAGCCTCATTTTTCGATTTTTCCCTTTACTGATCTTAGGTGGGCAGTGGGTCCGCAATACGGCCCCGGGGAAATCTTTCGCCTCGCGTTTCCCCCCGGCGTATCCATGGGCATGATCTATTCTGATGCCATTCCTTAGCGGCGGCAGAGAGGCTTCACGTCCGCTCGCTTC
>JARYLO010000223.1 GCA_029907605.1 Sedimentisphaerales bacterium | reverse complement strand
GTATCTTAAGACCGCTTTTTGAAGTTGGGGATGTTAACGCCGAACGTGCGCGGCACGTTCAGGTGAAGGGTTGGTTGTCCCCATGAAATCGAGAATTTCCGGGTGTTAAAGCCCGATGCTCTTTGAAAATTGGATTGTGCGATTAGTGAGAGCCCCCTTCGGGATCAGCCGTCGGCTGAGGTCCCGAAGAGTTTTATAAATTGCGCCAGTCCGGTTCACGACCGGACTAGGATCAAGCTGACGTTTTTACAACGGAGAGTTTGATTCTGGCTCAGAACGAACGCTGGCGGCGTGGATAAGACATGCAAGTCGAGCGGGGACCAGTGGGTAGCAATATTCGCTGGTTCTAGCGGCGAACGGGTGCGTAACACGTGGGCAATCTGCCCTGAAGACTGGGATAACTGTGCGAAAGCGTGGCTAATACCGGATGTGGAGGCCGGAGGGCATCCTTCGGACTCCAAAGCTGGGGTTCCTTCGGGAACCTGGTGCTTCAGGATGAGCCCGCGGCCTATCAGCTTGTTGGCGGGGTAACGGCCCACCA
>JARYLO010000222.1 GCA_029907605.1 Sedimentisphaerales bacterium | reverse complement strand
GACCTGACTGTTGTTGATCTTCACATACAACTGACCTACTGCATTGGTGGTATCTCCCCTAAAGTACAACACCAGATACCTAATACCTCCTACAGTCCAATCCTGGGCAGGACTAAAGTGCCGTGTGGTCTCAGATAACCCCTCATACCACATGGGCATGGCCTGCCTGCCTGTATGTACCATCTGCCTCTCTGCATATGGGGCATCGTTGTAACCAACCGTCGCTCCTGTACCATTGCCTCCTGAGGCAACTATACCACAGGCAGGGTTGTCACTATAGCCATACCTGTCAGACCAACTGTAAAAGATCCTGTTGCACCTGTCATCATAACCCTCAAAGTCATCCACCACTGCATATGGCGGTGTGCTGAAACTCCACACAGGACCTGGCCATGACTTGACCTCGGCCTGATCATTGACCTCATCTACACGCCAGTAATAGGTCCGGTCGTACTCTGGTTTAAGCGTTAACAAAGGCAATCTGCGGTCTGATACGGTCACCGAACCGACAGTACCAACAGCTACAGCATCCTGATCGGTCCCGAAGAAGACCTG
>JARYLO010000221.1 GCA_029907605.1 Sedimentisphaerales bacterium | reverse complement strand
CACTCGGAGCTTCGCTTCGGCGGAGTGACGGGGTGCCTTTTGCTTAATGAGCCGGCTAGTTATTTTGCGCGGCAAGGTTAATCCTGGGAACAGGAGGAGCCAGAGCGAAAGCGAGTCTGAATAGGGCGTTCAGTCGCGCGAAATAGACGCGAAGGTGAGTGATCTACCCTTGGCCAGGATGAACTCAGGGTAACACCTGAGGGAGGTCCGAACCGTTGTTGGTTGAAAACAGCTCGGATGAGCTGAGGGTAGGGGTGAAAGGCTAATCAAACTCACGGATAGCTCGTTCTCTCCGAAATAGCTTTAGGGCTAGCCTCGCATGAATGGTAAGGGAGGTAGAGCACTGGATGGCCTAGGGGGCCGAAAGGTCTACCAAATCCAACCAAACTCCGAATTCCCTTAACCACTGTGCGGGAGTAAGACTACGGGGGCTAAGCTTCGTGGTCTAAAGGGAAACAGCCCAGACCGTCAGCTAAGGTCCCGGAATGCAAGCTAAGTGGGCAAGGATGTGAGGATACGAAGACAACCAGGATGTTGGCTTAGAAGCAGCCATTC
>JARYLO010000220.1 GCA_029907605.1 Sedimentisphaerales bacterium | reverse complement strand
TGCAATGAGGAGAGATCAACAGTCCGCTCCGCTTTTTTTTCATATGGTGTTTTTATCATTTCTGGTTAGAGTGGGCTCTCGGGCTCTAACCAAACGGCTGAACGTAGGATCGGGCCTATAGCTCAGTTGGTTAGAGCGCACGCCTGATAAGCGTGAGGTCAGTGGTTCAAATCCACTTAGGCCCACCAACATGTCTAACCGAAATCTGAGCTGAATGGTTCGAGCTGGGGCTGTAGCTCAACTGGGAGAGCGCCGGTTTTGCACGCCGGAGGTCGCCGGTTCGATTCCGGTCAGCTCCACTAAAATCTGACCATAACCCCCCGGGCGGGGGAATGGACGAATAGATCAGTTCTTTGACAATTGAATAAGCGGCTTTTTTGTCTTGACTAAACTTTATGGTCAAGTTACTAAGAGCATACGGAGGATGCCTTGGTGCAGGAAGGCGATGAAGGACGTGGCCAGCTGCGATAAGCTCCGGGGAGTCGTTAAACAGACTTTGATCCGGAGATTTCCGAATGGGGAAACCCAGCCGGGTAAACCCCGGCTATCCTCACCTGAATCCATAGG
>JARYLO010000021.1 GCA_029907605.1 Sedimentisphaerales bacterium | reverse complement strand
TCAAGTCCAGATTTTTTTTTGAGCCAGTCAAGTTCCACCTTTAACTGGCCTATCTGCTGGTATAACTCCGAAGTCAGCTTTTCGTGCTCCTTCCTTTCATCGTCATTTCGCCTGCTGAATATCTCCGGCAGCAGTTCCAGAAACTGTTTTCGCCATTGCGTTATCTGAGTCGGATGGACCTCATATTCACTTGCCAGTTGAGCTATGGTCTTGTCGCCTTTGGCCGCCTCGAAGGCAACTTTTGCCTTGAATTGGGCCGTGTGATTACGTCTCTTGTTTTTCATGAATTTGTCTCCTGAAACTGTTATCGTCTCAGGCGGCAAATCCACCTTAATTCAGCTCAATTTTGCGCCCAGTTTTGGGGGAGGATTATAGCTGTCAGTTGGAGTTGGAGATTCAGGATGTCAATGGGCCTGGGGCAGCTGCGACTAGTGGTGAGGGCGTTCAGGTTGGAGGTTTCCTTGCGGACTATTTGGTCAGAAAGACAGCTGATGGCCGGGAGCTGACTGTACCAGTGATGACATATTCTAGGGAAGCAGCCAAGGCATCATCGAGATAGAGTGGAGTTCAGGCCTTATGGTTATTATTGATCCTTGAGCAACTCAAGGGATCAGGTAGCAAGTGGCCATAATCTGGCGCCCGGATCTGCATGAGAGCCAGAACACCAAGACCTTGAAGCCTTTGCCTTGGTGAAAGGCGGTCATCAGTGTGTCCAGGTCGCCCGGGTGCTAGGCATCCCAACCACCGCCGTCTCAAGCCGTACTTATCTTGTCACATGGAATAGGCTATTCAAAGACCAATAGGGCCGGTCTTTGCCAGCCTTGAAAGCATCACTGTAAGTGAGCCATCCTGATGCGTAACTGGCACCTTGTGCCAGGGTGGGATAGTGGGACTGTCTTTTTGTGGTATCTGCCTCAGACAGGTTGCCTCCTAGTAGGTAAAGGATCGGCCTTAGACTGGTCCACATGGATGGAGGACTGCAAAACGCCGGGTTGGCCTAGCAGTATGATTGTCCTTGGGATTGAGGCTTGACCGGTCTGCGCGATAAGCGCAGAATGCCGGCGTTGCTATGACTGGAAGTTCATAGAAGTGTAGGTATAGAGATGCATACATCGGCACTCACAGTATTATGCCTGATCCTTACTGCATATGGTCAAGGTGCATGGGATCAGCGGTCCAACAGGCCGATCCAGCAGGGACGCGACGGTCGGCTCATATATAACCTAGATGCACAGGGAAACCGCATACCGGACTTTTCCTATTGCGGGTACATGGGGGCTTCTAAACCGATCCCAGATGTGCCCGTGCGTGCAGTAGTAAAGCCACAGGACGGCGACAACACCCCCTTGATACAAGAGGCAATCGACTATGTGGCTGGTCTGCCTGCAGACAGCAATGGGATCCGCGGTGCAATCTTGCTGCAGGCAGGCACATATCGGATCTTTGGCACGCTCCGGATCGGACACAGCGGGCTCGTCCTGCGGGGGTCGGGCACAAATACGGTCATATCTGCGGCGGGCAAGACCCGAGCCACGGTTATAGAGGTCCGTGGGCAATCTGACATCAGTTGCGATCCAGCGATCCAGATTGCACAGCCCTACGTGCCAATAGGGGCCACCGCCTTCCATATGGCCGATACATCCACTCTGAAGCCTGGCGACCATATACTAATCCGCCGTCCATGCACCTCTAGATGGATCCAAGCCCTCGGTATGGAGCATATAGGTGGAGGTCTGGGATACCTGGCCTGGAAGGAGGGGTCCAGGGAGCTGACCTGGGACAGGACCATCCTTGCGATAGATGCCAATAAGGTAGCTGTAGATGCCCCCATCACCATGTCGCTGGACGCAGGCTTAGGGGGCGGTTTGGTCTGCAGGTACGACTGGCCTGGCAGGATCAGCCAGGTCGGGGTAGAAAACCTGCGGATCGTGTCCGAATATGACAGATCAAATCCAAAGGACGAGGACCATAGATGGATGGGTATTACCTTCGAGGCGGTCCGAGATGCATGGGTAAGGCAGGTAACCTTTGCACATCTGGCAGGCTCGGCAGTGGCAATATGGGAGACCGCCAGCAGGATCACTGTTGAGGATTGCAAGTCACTTGCGCCCGTGTCAGAGATAGGTGGTTTTCGCAGATATACCTTCTTGACCACAGGCCAGCAGGTCCTATTCCAGCGGCTGTATGCTGAATACGGATACCGCGATTTTGCGGTTGGGTTTTGCGCAGCAGGCCCAAATGCATTCGTCCAATGCCATGCATATAGACCATTCGGTTTTAGCGGAGGTGTGGACAGTTGGTCCTGCGGGACCTTATTCGATTTAGTGACCGTAGACGGCCAGGCAATCCGGCTGGCCAACCTCGGCCCTATCGCACAGGGTGCAGGCTGGAATGCAGCCAATAGTGTGCTATGGAATTGCAGTGCATCCTGGATCGAATGCTTCAGCCCCCCTACCGCATACAATTGGGCATTCGGCTGTTGGGCCCAATTCTCAGGCAATGGATACTGGCAAGACTCCAACAACCACCTCCAGCCCAGGAGCCTGTACTACGCCCAGTTGCAGGATCGGCTAGGATCTGAGGCTGCATCAATGGCAGACCTAATGCCGTTTGAAGGTGAGGGCTCCACAAGCCCATCTGTGGAACTGGCTGCAAGGCTTACTAGTCAGGCCACAAGGCCGGCCACGACGCTCGTTCAGTGGATAGACCAGGCACCAGCACACAGGCCTATTGTCACCTCGCACGTCGGCGCAAAGGTCTTCGACCAAGCCAAGCCGAGATCCGATATCGCAATTCCGCCCCAAGGCTCTATGCAGGTAGTCAATGGCTGGCTTGTATATGATGGCAAGGTCATGACAGGTAAGAGGATTGAGGTTAGATGGTGGTCAGGAGGTGTCAGGCCGATGGATCTGGCGGGTGCCACACCGCACATAACTAGGTTTGTTCCCGGCAGGACCGGCCTGGGGTTGACCGACGACCTGGCCGAGGTAGCAGCCTCTATGCTGGCAAACCACCAGGTGGCCATAGAGCACAACTATGGTCTCTGGTACGACCGCAGACGGGACGATCACGAACGGATTCGGAGGATCGATGGGGATGTCTGGCCTCCATTCTACGAACAGCCCTTTGCACGTAGTGGCATAGGCACGGCATTTGATGGCCTCAGTCTATACGATCTGACCAGGTATAATGCCTGGTACTGGTCGCGATTGAAGGAGTTTGCCGATATTGCAGACCAAGAGGGCCTCGTATTGATCCACCATCACTACTTCCAGCATAACATCCTCGAGGCCGGTGCGCACTGGACCGATTGCCCATGGAGACCTGCAAACAATGTCAACGACACTGGTTTTCCTGAGCCACCTCCGTATGCTGGGGATAAACGCATATTCCTGGCAGAGCAATTCTATGACGTAAACAATCCAGTGCGAAGGCCCATACACAAGGCATACATAGAACAATGCCTGCGGAATTTTAAGGACAACCGCTCTGTCCTACATCTGACTAGCCAGGAGTATACAGGTCCTGTGCACTTCATGCAGTTCTGGATGGATCAGATCATCGATTGGAAGGCCAAGACTAATAGGCATCCACTGATCGGTCTTAGCGCAACAAAGGACGTACAGGATGCGATCTTGGCAGATCCTATTCGCCGCGCAGCAGTGGATGTCATCGACATCCGTTATTGGTACTATTGGAGGGATGGGACCTTGTATGCACCCCAAGGTGGCAGGAACCTGGCCCCGCGGCAGCACGCCAGGCTCCTCCAACCGAGACCGTCAAGTTTTCAGCAGGTGTATAGGGCGGTCAGGCAATACCGCGACCTTTTTCCAGACAAGGCCGTTATCTACTCCCCAGACCTGCAAGATGATTGGGCATGGGCGGTCTTCATGGCAGGCGGATCCCTGGCCCCCATACCTCCGATAGCTGAAGTAGGTTTCCTGGATGCCGCTGCAAAGATGCGACCTATTGACCTATCTGGCCAGGGCATAGACGCCGCACTTGGGGATCAACAGGGTCAGTGGATCCTCTACTACCGCGAAGTCAGCGTGTTACCACAACAGGTCACCAGACCCGTGGAGGCGATCCTGATCCACCCAAGGGATGGGTCGGTACTAGCCAGGATGAGGCTCGAGCCAGGGGCAAGACTGGTCAGTCCTATTAATCCAGTAGTGATCTGGTTGCGAGCCAATGATAAGGACAAACGCTAATTGATAGGCCAGATGTAGCTGAATACGTAACTGCCAGATCCCAGTCCTACTTCAACATCATCGCCCCTCTGTCTGATATCATTGACCCCCGCCACACTCGAGGCTGGAAGGCCTGACTCAGTGACCTGTGCCAATACTGCCTTCGGCAGGATAAGGGTGGCGGTGGTATTGCATGGGACCTGGACCTCAACGACCATCTTGCCATCCAGACCCTTGGTCCAGCCGCACCTTACTGTGCCATAAAGGGACTCCAATCTGGCCTTTGCATATGTCAGACCACCACCTGGGTGAGGCTGGAATATTATGTGCTTGTATCCAGGTCTTTCAGGGTCGATCTCTATACCTGCTACCACCTGATACAACCAACTGCCAATTGCGCCATATGCATAATGATTGAAGGAGTTCATCCTAGGGTCTTGAAAACTCCCATCAGGCCTTATCCCATCCCATCGTTCCCACATGGTAGTTGCGCCTCGCTCGATACAATAGAGCCAGGATGGGTATTCCCTCCTATGCAACAGCCGGTAGGCCTGGTCAAGATAGCCATAGCTACTGAGCGCATGGCATAGCCAGCCAGTACCGAGAAAACCAGTAGTCAGGTGCCCGAACCTATCTACCTCAGCAGCAAGCCTTGCCGCCATGCCTGCAGCAACATGATCCGGCGCCAAACCAAATGAAAGGGTGAGGGCGTAGGCAGTTTGCGTATGCGAGGTGAGCCTGCCATTTGGCGTAATGAATTCCCTACTAAAGGCCTGTCCTATCCTTGACCGCAATTCCTTATAGCTTGCGGCATCTTCCTTCTTGCCAAGTATCTCTGCTACACGCGCGAGGATATCGGCAGAGTATGCGAAGAATGCCTGGCTGATCAGGTCCTTTTCTGTGGTAGCCCCTGGGTAATCAGGTCTTTGCGGGGCAAAGGCCAGCCAATCTCCAAACGTGGAATCCTCGTTGTAGAGATAATCTGGACCGGCCCGGTCCACCATGTAATCAACCCAGGCCTTCATACTGTGGTATTGCTGTTCCAGTATGTTCTTATCGCCATAACACAAATAGACCGTCCACGGCACGATCACGGCGGCATCGGCCCAACCTGATGCAGCAGCCCTGCCAAGGCTGCCACTGAGGGTATATGTATCAGGTACCACATGTGGGACAGCCCCATTGGGAAGCTGCTCGCAGGCAAGGTCACCAAGCCACTTGGTATAGAACCTTGCCACCTGTGCATTGAAACATGCGGTCCTGCAGAAGACCTGTGCATCACCTGTCCAACCGAGTCGTTCATCGCGTTGCGGACAGTCCGACGGGATATCCACGCAATTACCCCTCTGGCTCCACCAGATATTCTCCTGTAGCCTGTTGAGCAAAGGATCCGAGCAGTAGAACCAGCCTGTCCTGGGCGTGTCAGAATGGACCACTATCCCGACCAAAGAAGATGGATCTACTGGCCCAGGCCAGCCGGAGATCTCGACATACCTGAACCCGTAGAATGTAAAGTGCGGCTCCCATGTTTCCTGCCCTGACCCAGAGCATATATAGATAGCGGTCTGTCTTGCAGACCGCAGGTTCTCGGTATACAATGTTCCATTTGGGTCCAGCACCTCCCCAAACCTCAACCGGATCTGCCTACCTGGCTCGGCATGTACGCTCAATCTGACCCAGCCGACCGTGTTTTGCCCCATATCCACGATGGTCTGGCCAGATGTAAGTTCCTTGACAGACACTGGCCGAATCTCCTCTACGGCCCTGACCGGCGGTCCGATCTGTGCTATGAGCTGATCCTTCCGGATCTCCCTGACCATTACACCCACCCAATCCTCATCGTTGTAACCTGGCTCATCCCAACCAGGCCGGATGAGCCTAGCATCATAGACCTCCCCATTATAGAAATCGGAACTGCGGATCGGACCTGTGGCTGCCTTCCATGACCGGTCGCTCAGTACCATCTGCTTACTGCCATCTTGGAACTCCAGTTCCATCTGGAAAAGCAATGCCAAGTTCTTGCCGTATAGGTTCCTCCGATCACCTTGGCGAAGCCGGCCCCTAAACCAACCATCGCCGAGTATCACACCAACGCAGTTCTTGCCTGGTTTCACTAGGTCCGCCACGTCATACGTCTGGTATTGGATCCTCTTGTGATATGCGGTCCAACCAGGTGCAAAATGGTGGTCCGCGACTGCCTTGCCGTTGATGGTAATCCTGTAGAGGCCATGACAGGTCATGTATACCCTGGCCCTGATAGGCCGATCAACGACCTCGAATTCCTTTCTTAGCATTGGACATGGGTTGGACGCAGAAGGGTCCTCAGGGAGATTCGGGTCGATCCAATCCGCAATCCAATCCTTCTGATCGAGCAGTCCCATCTCCCAATATGCAGGCCTGCTCCAATCTGACAGCCTCCCTGCCTGGTCCCAAACCCTGACCTGCCAGTAGACCCGCTGTCTGGATTTCAGAGGCGGCCCTGAATATGGCACGTGCACGGACTGGTCTGAATAGACCTTGCCGCTATCCCACAAAAGATTCCTATTCGATTGCAGGTCATCGGCGGTATTTGCACAGCGTATCTGGTAGGCAGACTGCATGACACCCCTGCCGCCTGATATCAACTTCCAAGACAGCCTTGGTCTTGCCCGGTCGATCCCGATCGGATTGACCTGATATTCGGAAGAAAGCTCATCCGCACTGAGATGCTGGCCTTGACCTGTAGGCCCTGGGCCCATCAATGCCTTTAGCTCCATCAATCGATCGACGACCTCCTGGGGTATCAGGCCTGTCTTATCTGGGGGGCAGTTCAATAAGAGGTTGCCACCTAGGCGGCTGACCTGTCTGTATACATCCAGCAGTTCTTCTGCACCCTTCAATTGTTGGCCCTCGTGCCAAAACCACCTATCACTTATGGACAGGCAGTGTTCGTAACCCAGATGGTAAACCCGACCTTTGTACGACTGTATCGAGTCAAAGGGGTATCTGATAGGATGTATCTCAGAATTGAGTATGTCCGTGGGCCAGGTCACATCACAGGCCACTTGGATCGTATAAGGCCCATCGATGTCCTTGCTTTCTGTACCGTAGTTGAAGACCACAAGGCAATCTGGATTGAGCCTCCTGATCAACTGATATAGCTCCACCCTCTGGTCTGCAGTAAGGTGTCTGGGTATATCGATCCATTGAATCGCTATCTGGGGATATCTGGTATGAAGCTCTTGCAGGTGTGCCTTTACAAGCTGGAAATACTGTTCACTAATGGCAGGCAATCTCGGATACCACTGCACAGACTTGAGGCTATTATGGAGGTCCATTATGCAATAATAGATGCCTGGCCAAAGCCCGTGCTCAACACAGGCCTGGACAAAGGCACCAACCACATCGGTCTTATCGCCTCCCTCTGCTACGTCGTACCGATACTCATCTGCCTGCCAATAGACCTTGCTATCCCAAAGGCAGAAGCCGCTGACATGCTTTGCCGTCAGCACAGCATAGCCCATACCTGCGGCCTTGGCTGTGCGGACCCATTGCTCTACATCAAGCTTACTTGGGGCATATAGCAAGGCTGGGTCCGTACCATCTGCCAGATCCTTGCCGACAAAGGTATTCATCCCAAAATGGATGAACATCCCATATTTCAATGCTCGCCAATCCTTGATACGTTGGGCAACAAGATTCGGATCCGAATCATCGTAGTGTCTGTGTACAACGTCAAAGAACCGCTCTGGTGGGCCTTTAGGACATAGCCTCAGACCCAGATGCAGGCGATATATAACGAGTGGCACCTCGTATTCAGGCATGACCCCAGGGCCACAGCTTGCGTTGCCCAGTCCACTGTGCGCCGCATCGATCGACAGTATCACCTCTTCCCTAGGCCTCAGTTGGTAGGCATGGCTTACGGATGCCAGGTCCGTTGCAGTATAACGCAGGGCGGAGATGCAAGCAGGTGGATCTGCCACGACCAGGATGCCGTTGCCCAGCTTGTCAGTCAATGCCATGAACTTGACCTGCGTCTTCAGGCCGGTCTCTTGCGGCCTGGGATAAGGGACGTATTGGTTGTCGACCGTATCGGTCCACAGCCCTACCTCGGCAGACTGGTTACGATCCGGATAATTCTCATGCGGGCCCTTGCCATACCAACAGATCCGGTCCAGGTCCTTGCAGAGCCTAAACACAAGGCCTATCCTCGGCACGTGTGGCAATTGGCCAAAGGGCTCGAAGGTATTATCTATGTCAATAGAACCGTCACCTCTTATGGTCCATATGGCCAGGTGGTGGAATCCAGCCCCTGTAGGGGTCGTGTACAGGGACGATGCCTCTATCCGCAAACGGCACCTGCCCAAGGGCTCGACCTTCACAGACCTGACCTTACGTGTCAGCCGGTCCAACCCAGCCTGCTGCCAATCCCAGGCACGGCCTCGACCAAAGGCCCGATCGTTACTAGTAGGTGCGCGAAACGCCTGCAGCACAGGGCCACCATGGGATATCAGGATCTCCCTGCCTTGATAGACCAGCCTGCTGAGGCTACCAACGGCCTTGTCGAATACCGCCAAAAAACCCTCCGCTGAGATCCTGATCTCTGCCTGCTGTTCTGAGTAATGCAGATCAGGTATGGCCTCCCTTGCTGAGGGCAATGGGACCAAGGATGCAAGGGGATATCTGAATTGTTCCCAGGCTACCTCATATCCTTTCGGGGCCCAGGGCCTGTCCTCCAGCAGCTCTAGGCCGATCCTTAGCCAGTACTCGGCACCAGGCAATGGCTGGCTTATCTCCTTTATCGGGATCGATAGATCCGCTGCTTGCCCTGGACCTATATCAAGAGGGCCTAGCGTCCCCGATTGTATCACTGCACCATTGCAACTTAGAGACCACCTCGCCAGCAGGTGATTCAGATCTGTGAATGCATATCTATTAGTAAGCCTTACCTTACCAGATGCAGGATCCATGGGCCCTATCTGCACAGGCTGGTATACCTTCTTTACCTCCAATGCCTTCGGTGTGATGGTCCTATCGGCAAAAACCAGGCCGTTAAGACAGAAGTCCTTGGAATTGGGTACATCGCCGAAGTCCCCGCCATAGGCCAGGTATTGCTGGCCATCCGGTGTCTTGCGGAATAGGCCCTGGTCCACCCAATCCCAGATGAATGCACCAACCAGTCTAGGGTTGGAGTAGATCTCATCCCAGTATTCCTTTAGGTTGCCCACCGCATTGCCCATGGCGTGCGCATACTCACAGATGATGATCGGCCTATTGTCCCTGGCATCCTCTGCCATCTGAAGGATCTTTGGCCAGCGGGCCTCACGCTCTGACCCATAAAGCGATCTGACCCTCGGGTACATCCTGCTGATAAAGTCCACTGTAGGCGGATCGCGTGGGTCATTGGTGTCATTGGCATCCGCTTGCGCGCCTTCATAGTGTATCGGCCTTGTCGGATCGAATGCCTTTACCCAGGCAGACATTGCAGCAATGTTAGGTCCATAACCTGATTCATTGCCCAAGGACCATATGATCACCGATGGATGGTTCTTGTCACGCTCCACCATTCCTATCGCACGTTCAAGGAATGCCGCGTGCCATGAAGGGTCATTGGCCAGCAAGCCCCTCAGTCCATGGGCCTCCACATTGGCCTCGTCTATGACATATATACCAAACCTGTCACATAGATCGTACCAGCGGGGATCGTTTGGATAGTGGGATGTGCGTACCGCATTGATGTTGAGCCTCTTGATCAGCGTAATATCCTGCACCATCCGCTCAAATGAGACGACCCTGCCAAGATACGGATCATGCTCGTGCCTGTTTACACCATATAAGCGGATAGGCTTGCCATTGAGCAGGAGCCTGCCATCCCTTATCTCCACCTGTCTAAACCCAACCGAACAACTGATGGCCTCGATCACATGGGAATCGGCATCATTCAATGTAAGGACTAGTTTATACAGATTCGGCGTCTCTGCAGTCCACTTTAGAGGATCCTTTACCTTGATCCTTATCCATTCGAACCTGGCCGGGCCTCGCTGCGGGGTCCTTCTGGTCAAGACCTCTGGGCTGAATGCGGCATTCAGGATCTGCTGGGCGTCGGCAACGGCTGGCCTATCGAGTACGGGCCTGCCTGTGTGATCAAACAGATGTGCCCTCACTGTCCAGCCAGCAATCGATCTGCTAGAGTATCTGCAGAGCTTGGGACTTATTAATAGTTCCGCATCAACATAGTTGGCATCTAGGACCGTCCGCACAGCCAGGTCACTGATCCTGATGTCGGCAGTCGAATAGATAAACACAGGCCTATAGATGCCGCTGAGCCGCCACATGTCCTGGTCTTCTAGATAGCTACCATCTGACCAGCGATATACCTCTACCGCTATCGTATTCTGGCCGGGCCGCACTGCCTCTGTGATATCGAATTCAGCGGGCAGGCGGCTATCCTCACTGTATCCTATGAGATGCCCGTTGACCCACACATAGAATGCACTATCAACGCCTGCAAAGTGGACAAAGACCCTCCTCGTAGACCACTGGATCGGTAGTTCAAACTCCCTGCGGTAAGAACCAACCGGGTTTCTGAGCCTATATGTGGTCCAATCTGGATCAGGGTCGGCAGTGACCACTGGAGGCATGACACGGAATGGATACTGCGAGCTGGTGTATATCGGCACACCATAACCTTGCATCTGCCAACAGGACGGCACAGGGATAAGATCCCAATCATTCACATCGTATTGCTGTTGATAGAAATCCCTTGGTCTTGCCTGAGGGGTTGGCGACCAATGAAATCGCCATAGACCATTGAGGCTGATAACGTATGCCCCCCTGCCCTCCAGGGCAGAAGCTAGATCAGGATAAGGTAAGAAGCTGGCCCGTGGGGGCAGCCGATTGAGCGAATTGACGTGCTGGTCCTTCCAATAGGGCCTAGTCGAGCCAGCAAGTGTCGACAGCAGCAACAACAGTATGCTGATCATCTACAGCCAGCTATCCTTGGAGGATGGACCTTACATACCTTGCATTGGCCCCAAAGTTTGCCAAGACATCCCTCGGATTGCGTGCACTCCTAGACCGCTCCAACACCAGCCAGCCACTCCAGGCCAGCTCATCTAGTGTCTGCCTTATCCTTGGCATGTCTACCTGTGGATCATCCTGAAGCAAGAAACCATCCTCGTTGGTACAATGGATCTGACAGATTCGCTCCTTGCCCAGGGTCTTGAGCTCACCGCAAACATCCCTCTTATTCTTTACCGCATTGGCCACATTGAAATAGATCTTGACGGCAGGCGAGCCTATCTGCTCCAATAGCTCGGCCTCTCCAGCCGCATCCAGACTGGTCTCCACACCAATGATCAGCCCAGCCTGAGCTGCCAACTGACCTGCTGCCTTGAGCCTTTCCACAATGGGCCCCCTCAATTGTGGGTACTTGACTAGGTCACCGCGGACCCCCAAAGGCAAGAATGCGACGTTTACACCGAGGCCCTTGCAGGTCTCAATACAATCCTGGATCATCTGGTTTACTGTAGGACGCTCGGCAAAGGATTGTGCATAGAATCCTGACATGGCCATAGAACATATCTCCAGGCCATATTTGTTTGCCTCATCAAGGAACTGCTGTCTTACGGCTGGATCGGCCAATTGGTTCTCAAACGTGGGCCTATCTCCAAGTGGGCCCATGTCTACCTCCACACCATCGACGCCTATCTGATGAGCCAACTGGAATGCCCCAAGCCTTTGCCGCTTCAATATCATCCAGTCGCAGACGCCGATCTTGTAACGCCGCTTTGATTGCGAGGTATCCGGCGTGGCTGCCAATAAGGCCCTCGGCCCGCTGCCTAACCATCTTGCCATCAAGGCAGCAACTGCATAGCCCAAGAAACCGCGTCTATCCATATGTTCACTTCCTAACGCAGCGACTGCGATGCCTTCTTCAGATCGTACCCTTCTGAAGAGAGGTAGTTGTTGATCTTGCCCTTATATCTATTGAATATGGCATGCTTATCCTGTGCAGAGCCCGCATCCATCGCCAATTCCCTCGCCTCTACAAGCAATGCCATGATCCTGGCCTTCTGGGTATCGGTCAAGCCCGGAAGCATCTTAAGATATACATCGTATGTCACCTGCACCAGCCCATATGTCATCCCGTCCTTGACCTTGTCGATCTGAGCTGCATCCAAGAACACAGAAAGTCTTTGGATGAAGCGATCGTGGAGCCGCTTCTGTAAGTGATCTGCCATCTGCCTTACCCCATTGACATAGGCCTGGCCTTCCTGACCGGCCCTATCCGCCAACAAGTCGCGGGTATCATGTATATCCCTGAGGGATCGATACTGCTGGGCAATGATATCCCTTACCTCCAAGGCCTTTTGCAGGTCTTCAAGGCCAAGGGAATCGACGATCCTCTCAGACCTGTCGAGTATGGTCCTGGTGTATTGGACCTCAGGATCAGTCTCTGCACTACCTTGGACACCTTCAGTCTTCTGGTATGTCCTAAGGATAAGGACCCAGTCGGTAGTCCTATCAGAAGGGAGGAATCGATGTACCTGCTCGGCCTGCGCAGACAAGGCCTTTGCCGGGACCCGAGAACCGGTCCTTGCATCGATCCAAACGTTGTCGATGTATTCACCCTTGTGAAGCCTCAAGGCAAAAGGCCTTCCGTTGGCTGAGAATACCAGGTATTGTCTACCTTCTTCAGCCAATAGCCAGACGCTCATGGCATCGTGTTGGCTAAGAAGCTCATCCCTTGGGGCCATCCGATAGAACTGGACCTCTTTGGTCATTATATCTGCAAGGATATCTATGTATCTTGCAGAGGCCGCAAACGGATGGTCATCGCTGAACGGCAGTCCGGTAGGCCCCCAGGCGCAAAGTTCGTATTCCTTCAGGTGTCCATTCCAGCAGAAGGACGCACCTGCTGTTGCACACGCCCATGCAGCGCGTCTCAGGTCATCCTGGGTTGCGCCAGTGCGTTCATGCCAATACCGCCGCCACAGGGCATTGCCTTCCGACATGAAGACAGGCTTGCCCTTGTATGCAGCAATCGCTGCCATATGATGCGTCCACGGTTCCTTCCAGTAATGTCTCTCGATCTCCTTCCGTGGCCCGGCTATGAGGTGGTTCTCGACCGCAGCGAAGTCGTATTCTGGCAGGTCATAGTAATTGTCCCTGGGGCACTCATCCTGATATGTGATCATATGGCCGAACACATCGTACTTACGGATCAATCTCGCCCAGGAAAGCTCAAGTTCCTCCCGATTGCCCTCCACCTCCCAAACGAAGTTCCAACTGCCCAGATTAGAGAAAGGTGCAAGCCTGCAGACAACATACTTGACATAGAATTCCCGTTCACGCTGGTCCAACCTTGACCATGCAGGCCCACCATTCTTGCCACCGTCAAACCCCAAGAACATGTGCACCGCAACATCATGATCTTGAAGAAACCTTAGATGCCTCTCCATTAGATGCCAGACATCCAGCCTCATCGTGCTTGAAGGCCTGCCATCCTGGTAGAGTGTCAGGTCTGATATCCTTGGGGGCGGGCCATCGAGATAATACTGCCCGAAACAACAAAGCGACAGTAACCAGTTGACCTGCAGGTGATTGTAGCCGCGATCTATCAGCCTCTTGTAGACATTCTGGACGATCCAGTCCAGGTCTTGGGCAATAGAGCCGTGACCTGTCTCATAATAAGATTTGAGCCAAACAGGCTCTGTCCCATTATATGCAAACCAGTGCGGATTATCCTTGTATGGTCTGAGTATCCCCTTGGCTGCACCCTCTTGGATACATGTAAACCTCCCATGGCCGCCAGGCGACCCATCAGACCAAGTATATTCAAAATCCCAGATGCCCAATTCATCAGGCATGAACCTCACCTTCCAGACATCTCCGCTCGAGCTATCGCCACCTCCATTGCCGTCGCCGTCAAAGAATCCCCAGAACCTGATCTTCCTGCCCGAAGGAGCTGTAAAAACGACATCCAGCTCTACATCCGTGAACTTATTGGCATAGGATCTATTGTTGACGATACTGGTCTCGAAGAGTCTGTATAGACCAACCGACTGAGGTTCACTGGCAATGGCCCCAACAGTGGAGGCAAGCAAAAGATGGCATGCGATCAAATATCCCATATGCGATGGACCTCAGCTAATAGTGTCTATATTGTTCGCCAGATTCCTGTAGTCGATCCTCTGACGTGGGTCTGTCCCATTGAGGAACTCCTCAACGTTGGTGTAACCATCGCCATCTGCGTCAAGACGATTATCAGCAGGATCGCTCGGGTCCAGGCCATATCGCCTTTCCCAATCATCAGGCATCCCATCATGATCGCTGTCTGTAGGGACCTGGGACGGCTCAAAGCTGTAGGTCGGGAAGCCGCCCACCTCATTCGGATCGTTGATGATACCATTGCCGCTGCCAACCTTGCCTGTGCGTACCATCTCTACGATCCGCTGGTCCACCGCATCGCGCTTGGGCAGTGTAGCACCTGCCTTTGCGAGGACCGCCTCGTATGCCTCAGATGCCGTCTGCTGATATATAGGCCAGGCCTCGAATGGCGTATTGACCTTGGCCAGCGCCTCAGGGCCTTTCATCCCCTTCCAATTGTCCGCAGTGACCTCTGCATTGCCTTCAACGATGTTACCAGCCACATACCACTTACCCGGCCTAGGGGCCGTCTTGGGATACCAGCCCTGATCTGCCCATCTGTTACCAGGTGAGTACATGTTCCGCTGCTCTATCCTGGCTATACAACTGACCATATCTGGGTTGGTCGCAGGGCCAGGCTTGTAGTAATTGTTGATCACATTGATCAGAGAGGTCTCGTCGCCCCCATCCATGGTCCTGTGCCGCCAATTGAATATCACGTTGTTGCGAAAGTCAAACTCCCCTCCCATGCCAATCGACGGGTTGCGGCCAGTGTTACAGGCAAAGAGATTGTGATGGAATGTGGAATCCTGGCCACCCCAGGTCCCACCGAACGCATGGTTCTTGGGATTGAGGGCCTCGCTGGAGATACACCATTGGACCGTCACATTGACCGTTGGCAGCTTTATCGCTGATCCATCTGGCATCTGTTTCATGTATCTGTAAAGGGATAGGTTTTCGTCCATGCCCCAACTGGTCGAGCAATGGTCTACTATGATCAGGCCCTCGGGATTGCCGCCTATATTGTCAGAGCCTTGTCCACCTTGGGTCAGCCCGCGTCTGACACGGATATGACGGATGATCACATTATGGGTGTTTATGTTTAGCGAACCATTGGCAATGCAGATCCCGTCACCAGGTGCAGACTGGCCCGCTATAGTGATGTCCGGGTGATCGATATTGAGGTCGGATCTGAGCCGAATGATACCTGCAACCCTAAAGACCACGATCCTAGGGCCTGATGCCTCGATCGCCGCCCGCAGGCTGCCAGGTCCGCTGTCATCAAGATTGGTCACCTCGATCACCCTTCCTCCGCGGCCACCTGTAGCGAACATCCCCCCTCCCCATGCACCTGGGAATGCAGGTATACCGTCAGGAAGGATCGGGGGTAACGGGGGCACCTGTCCTGGTTCAGCCGATCCTGCCACCAACTGACCACTGAAGAAGCCCCAAGCCAAGCAGGCCCACAAGGCCAGATTCATCTTGCCATTTTTCACCGCATCATCCTTTCAAAGCATGATCATGAACCTGTTACCTTGCCTAGTATACAGACTGATCCTCAGCGATCCAGGCTTACTAGATCGCAGGCCACCATACATGACGCTTGGCTATTGCCTAATGATCCGAGCTTGCTAAAATAGGCAATAGTGATAAGCCTTTTGTAACTGGAGTCCTGATTATGAAACGATCACCTTTATCTGGTTTTACATTGATAGAACTATTGGTGGTTATCGCCATCATTGCGGTCCTGATGGCCGTACTGATGCCGGCCCTGGGCCGGGCAAGGGAACAGGCAAGGGAGGTGGTGTGCAGGCAGAACCTCAGGCAATACGGCATCGCGGTCACCATGTACCTGGGTGACAATAACCAGCGGTTCCCCTATGCCCCAACATGCCTGGTGGCGAATGCAGAGCCTGTTCCCGGCTATCCAAGGTACTGCCGCTGGCACGACCCCACATGGCCAGCAGACGGCCCACTGTGGAGGTATATCCCAAGCAACAGCGTCAACCTCTGTCCTACCTTTAAGGGCTATTCCAAGACATATGGCGATAAGCACCCTGGCCATGACCCCAAGATACCGGTCATCCCGTTCTTCGGCTATTCCATGAATGGGCTGCTGGGGACCAATCAGGTCGATCAGGACAAGGGGGCTCGATCCCTGGCCCAGGTCACCCGGATGCACTCAGAGGTCTTCCTCTTTGCAGAGGAAAACATGTGGGAACGAAGCGGCGATAAGAGCGTCTTGAACGACAACGCCTTGATACCGAACGGAAGGGACTGGTTCGGTACATTCCACCGCACAAGTGGCGGCAAGCTCAACTCTGGTACGGTCAATGCGGTCTTTGTTGATGGCCATGCACAGTCTGTTAGGTCTGCCTTGAAGGAAGACCCGACCGACAACAGCGAGAAGGAGTTTGGCAGGTTCGAGAAATACGGCTGGCCACACAAATTCCCACCTGTTGCACCATAACCACGATTTTTTACTTGCAAATTTCCTGGGTTTGTGTAGGCTTTCTATCAAATGCAGGCCGTCAGGGTAGATGGCCTGGTCAAGGAGGATGGTGCAAGTTTGGAAGGAGGCACGATGATGAAAAGGTTATGTTGTTACGCCAAGGTCTTTGGTAAATCCCCCCTCAAGATGATGATACTGATAGGAGGATTCTGTTGCCTTGGGGTCCTGCTGGCCCAGGGGCAGCTGCTGGGGATCACACAGGGCAATCCAGGCACTCTCTACACATCCATAAGCCAGTCGATCCAGTCCGGTACAGTCTCCGGCGGGCTTTCTATCACTGGCCCTGCAGGGACACAGGGCAGTTACCTGGCTACTGGGGACGGCTGGGCCACAGGCCAGGTCTGTGTGGGTACCTCTGGATGCGGGTGTACACCCTCCACATGCACGCCTTGCGAGCCTACAGAAACGTACATTGAGCCGTGCAACCCATTCGCTGATTTGATCGGCAAGTGGGTCACGATCCAGATGGAAGGCGGTGTGGTGGTCAGCGGCCTGCTGCAAAAGGACTGCAGCGGCTTCCTGATCCTGAAGGGTCAGAATGTGACCTTGACCGTAAACATCCAGAAGATCCTCTTCATAGAATCCAACTAGACTGGATCTGCCGGCGAGCAGGCCTGCGAAGGCAAGGCTTGACTGGCAATGGCCGTGACCGTAGAGTGTAGTGCATCTGTGCCATTTGGTCACGACTATGAGATATGGTCTATTTATCTTTGTAGGTCTGCTCTCGGCCATCCTGATCATCGGCCTGGCCAGTAGCAAGACAGATAGAGACGTGCGGGTACTGAAGCTCGCGCATGGGCTCAACACCCAGCATCCAGTCCATAAGACCATGGAATGGATGGCCAAACGCGTAAAAGAGCTCTCTGGCGGCAAGCTGGTCATAGAGATCTTTCCCAACGAGCAGTTGGGAAACGAGAAGGAATGTATCGAGGCACTCCAGTTGGGCTATCTGGCCATGACCAAGACCAGCAGCGGCCCACTGGAGGGCTTTGTACCGAAGCTGAGGATCTTCGGGATCCCGTATCTATTCCGCGATAGCGATCACTTCTGGCAGGTGGCAAAGGTGCCCATAGGTAAGGAGTTGCTTCTTGCAGGCCAGGACAAGGGTCTCAGGGGGTTGTGCTATTACGATGCAGGGGCGCGGAGCTTCTATGCCAAGAAACCCATCTATAGCCCAGAGGACCTCAAGGGCATGAAGATCCGCGTCATGAATAGCGTGATGGCAGTGGACATGATAAGGGCCATGGGAGGTTCAGCTACACCCATCTCATGGGGAGAATTGTACACATCGCTCGACCAGGGGGTGGTGGATGCGGCAGAGAACAACCCCCCATCCTTTGAGACCTCAAGGCACTATGAGATATGCAAGTACTACAGCCTAGACGAGCACCTCAGACTGCCAGACATATTGGTCATCAGCTATAGGGTCTGGCGGAGCCTTACGGCTGAGCAACAGAGGATCCTCCAACAGGCGGTGGATGAGTCAGTCGAGTACGGCAGAAGGCTGTGGGCCGAGGCCGAGGCTGCCGCACTGGAGAAGGTGCAGGCCGCAGGGGTCCAGGTCATCAGACCAGACAAGAGGCCATTCCAGGAGTCTGTCCGTCCCATCTGGCAACGGTATCTGGATGCCACTGAGGGACAGGATGCAGAGATCGGCAGGCTCATAAGGCAGATCCAACAGGCAGGTCAAGGCACAGGGGCATGGATAGGATCAAGCGGCTCCTAGATAGGGCTTTAGAAACGCTTGTGATGGTAGTGGTGGCCATCCTGGTATTGGATGTGTTATGGCAGGTGTTTACCAGGTTCGTCCTGAAGCGACCTAGTAGCTGGACAGAGGAGTTGGCCACATTCCTGCTGATATGGGTAGCATTGCTTGGCGGCGCGGTGGCCTTGGGCAGAGGGGCCCACCTCGGTATAGACTACTTTGTTGGCAGACTCCCGGAGCGTACCCGACTCAAGACGGAGGCCTTTGCCTTTGCCTGCATAGCAGTCTTTTCACTTTTTGTAATGGTGGCCGGAGGTATGGATCTGGTCCTGACGACCTTTAGGCTACACCAGATCTCCCCTGCCCTTCACCTTGACATTGGTTATGTATACCTGGCAGTGCCTATAAGTGGTGCGTTCCTGGTATTGTACAGTGTCATAGGCCTAATCGAGAGGATCACGGCCCTGATGCGGAGGCAAAGGTTATGACCACTCCGATCCTGGTCCTTGTGACGGTCTTTGTCATCCTGCTGGTATTGAATGTACCTGTGGCATTCTGTATGGGCTTGGCAGCCACATCTGCGCTATTGGCCATGGGAAAGGTCCCGGCCTTCACTGCAGTAGCACATCAGGTGGCCATAGGCATAGACAGCTTCTCCTTGCTGGCCATCCCATTCTTTATCCTCTCTGGCCTTTTCATGGGCCACGGAGGGATAGCCAGGCGATTGATCGACTTTGCCAACGTCCTGGTAGGTAGGATCAAGGGGGGCCTGGCCTTGGTGAATATACTTACGTGCATGTTATTCGGTGCCATATCCGGCTCTGCTACTGCGGCCGTCTCCAGCGTCGGAGGGTTCATGATCCCCATGATGAATCGCATGGGTTATGAGCGGAACTTCAATGCAGCAGTTACGGTTACTGCGGCCACCACAGGCCTGCTGATACCGCCTAGCAACGTGATGATCGTCTATTCCCTGGCCACCGGCGGGATGGTATCCATTGCTGCAATATTCATGGCAGGCGTCCTACCTGGGATCCTGGTGGGTCTGTGCCTGATGCTTGTTGCCGCAGTGATATCCATCAAGAATAAGTACGGAAAAGGGCAGGCCTTCACACTATCAGAGGGGATAGTGGCATTCCTGAGGGCCATACCTGCCCTGCTGCTTGGCGTGATAGTATTGGGCGGGATACTGTTGGGGTTCTTTACTGCCACCGAGGCCTCTGCAGTTGCAGTACTCTATTCCTTTATACTGGCGGTCTTGTTCTACAAGGAGGTGAAGGTCAGCCAGATACCAGGTCTATTGCTGCAATGCGGTGTGATGACCTCTGTGGTCTTCTTGTTGATCGG
Source organism: Sedimentisphaerales bacterium (assembly GCA_029907605.1). Taxonomy (GTDB): domain Bacteria; phylum Planctomycetota; class Phycisphaerae; order Sedimentisphaerales; family Anaerobacaceae; genus DTPU01. Next base: position 10,306 of record JARYLO010000021.1, on the reverse strand, counting down.
GACCAGCATGGCCATGAGCTGGGTCATGGCTGCCGAAGGTGTACCTCAACAGATCAGCAATGCGATCCTCTCTATCACCTCCAGCAAGGTGACCATCCTGTTGGCGGTCAATGCCATATTGCTGGCGGTCGGCACCTTCATGGACATGACGCCTGCAGTACTGATCTTTACACCCATATTCCTCCCTATAGCCACTGGCCTTGGGATCAACCCGGTACACTTTGGCATCATCCTGATCATGAATCTGTGCATAGGTCTGTGCACCCCGCCGGTCGGCACATGCCTTTTTCTGGGCTGTAGTATCGCCCAGACCACAGTGGCCAGGATCCTACCTAAATGCATACCATTCTTTGTTGCGATGATAGTAGCCCTGCTAATCTGCACGTACGTGCCTTGGCTTTCGCTGTGGCTGCCTAGCGTACTTGGGCTGCTAAAGTAGGCTATTTGAGTCTAATTTCGACCATGCCCCTGCCGGAAAAGATAGAGATACACCCTGCTGATGGATGGTCAGCACTCGAAGGCCTTGGGCCCGGCACGGTACTTACGATAGGCAACTTTGATGGCGTGCACATAGGCCACCAGGCGATCCTTGCTGCAGCAGCCGATCTTGCCAGGGCCAGGCGTACCTGCCTTGTGGCCATGACCTTTGAGCCGCATCCACATGCCCTGCTGCACCCGCAATCACGACCTGAGGTCCTTACCCCCCTACCGTTCAAGCTTCATCTGATGGGCCTATGCGAGGTCAACAAGGTCATCGTACTACGCAGCGCCCATGAGTTACTTACATTAGGACCTGAGGCCTTCCTGGAGCAGATCGTGGCCAGCAGGATCAGGCCCTGTGCGGTTGTCGAGGGCGAGGACTTCAGGTTTGGGGCCCATAGGCGAGGCGACATCAATACACTGGTCACTTTCGGTAATCGCTTCGGCATCGAGGTAATGGAGGTGAACGCCAAACAACTTGCCCTCTCATCAAGCAAGACTATTAGGGTCTCAAGCACGCTGATAAGACAGATGCTCCATCTGGGCCAGGTGGCAGATGCCGCATCTGCCCTCGGCAGGCCATATCGGCTTTATGGCAGGATCGTGCCCGGGAGGGGGAAAGGCAGGCAGCTTGGCTTTCCAACCCTCAATCTCTTCAGGCCTGATCAGGTCTTGCCTGCAGATGGCGCCTACGCAGGAAGGGTCCTACTGGCTCAAGACCAAGATGATCTCTTTGTTGGCCATCCAGCCTTGCCAGCAGTGGTAAGCATCGGCAGGGCCATCACCTTTGGCCCTGATAACCCCCTCCTGGTAGAGGCCCACATACTGGAGGGTCTGGACAAGCAGGCCAAGACACAGTGGATGGCCATCGACCTTCTCCAATTCATCAGGCCCCAACAAAGGTTTGAATCGCAAGCGGCCTTGGCCAAACAGATCGGCCAGGATTGCATTGCCGCCAGGTCGATCTTGGGATTGAGGAACTAGTGTTAACCCCTTTTTCCCAAAATCACTTGCCAGCCCGAAGTCTTTACACTATAGTAGGTTGTGGCATAAGAACGGTGCTTCTATGAGGCTGATATGGCTACTATCACCAAGAAGGAGATGATCGACAGGATCGCCGCCAGTACACAGGCCCGGCGGGTAACGGTAAAGATGATCATCCAGGCTTTCCTCGATGCGATCACAGACGAGCTGTGCAAGAATAACCGTCTTGAGTTCCGTGACTTTGGGGTATTCGAGATCCGTTCCAGGTCATCCAGGGTGGCACAGAACCCCAAGACACTCGAGAGGGTGCAGGTACCTGCCAAACGCACCGTAAAGTTCAAGATGGGCCGGCTGATGAGGGAACGGTTGGCTGCCCCAGTCCCAAAGGCAAGGAGGGCCAGCCGTTAGTACGGTATTGACGAGACTGGTTGTGCCTTGATGGAGTCCCTAAGGTAGGAACGTAGGAGCAATCCATGCCAGAGGGTAAGGTCAAGTGGTTCAACGCCAAGAAGGGCTATGGGTTCATTGCCGGCCTCGATGGCCGCGATATCTTCTTGCATTACTCCAGTATACTTAGCGATGGATTCAAGACCCTCGAAGAAGGCGACATAGTGGAGTTCGAGATCGTCAGCGGCGAGAAGGGTCCGCGGGCTGAGAATGTGGTATGCAAGCAGAAGGCCAAGTCAGTTCAACAATAGTGCACGTTGGTCTCCGTCAGACCGGTGGTGGGAAAGGCTGATGGCTTATGGAGGGTTGTTCAGGCCTTGATGCCAATGTCCTAGTCCTCAACAGGCACTACATGGCCATAAGGGTGGTTGGTGCCAGGAGGGCCTTCTCATTGCTGTTTAGACAGCTTGCAGAGGTGGTGGCTGAGGAGGATGGGACATACGCGAACTACAACTTCCAGAGCTGGTGCGAGGTAAGCCAGTTCAAACGGCAATTTGAACCTGACACCTATGACTGGGTGGCAACGGTCAACTTCTACATCGCTGTGCCAAAGGTAATCAGGCTCCTGTTCTACGACCGGCTGCCAGCCAATGAGGTCAAGTTCAATAGACGCAACATATTTGCCAGGGATGAGAATCGCTGCCAGTACTGCGGCAGGCGATTTCCTACCAAGGAGCTCTCGATCGACCACGTGATCCCAAGGAGCATGGGAGGCCAATCGGTCTGGGAGAATGTGGTCTGCGCATGTGTCAGTTGTAACGCAAAGAAGGGTGGCCAGACACCAGAGCAGGCACACATGACCCTCATCCGTAGGCCCACAAGGCCCAAACGCAACCCCTTGATCCACGTACACCTGGGCCATCAGAGATACAGGAGCTGGAAGCAGTTCTTAGACCATGCTTATTGGTCTGTAGAGCTAACCTAACTGCCAGCCTTGCCCTGTACGGAATGAGGCCGGCTCCTCCAGGTCATCCTTGGCAGTTCTCTTTCTACAGGTCTGACAGGGACAGGCACCTATGGTCCTCAGATGAGATATGCCCGCAAGCCTCCTGGTCTCTATGAGCCGTACACCCTTTGCCTGCATCTTGCGGATGGCCATCTGTGCCTCATTCGCATCCCTACAACCTATCGCATCTGTCACCACCGTCACAAGCCTGTGACGCTGGATCAGACCTAATGCGGTGGCCTGGATCTCCCCCTCCGTTGTAGTGCCTATGATGATGAACTCCGCCACCTTCAACTCAGTGAGGAGTCGATCGATCCTGGGCTCATCGAATGGATCGAGAGTCCGCTTCTCCAATATCACCTGCTGGTACCTCCGCATCAGGTCTACAGGCAGATCTGTGCGGCTCTCAGGGGCAAACCAGATCCTGTTGTCTACAAGGGTGTAGCTGACCTTTGCAAGGCCATTCGGCTCTGCACAGCTTAGCCCGTTGGTAGGTGCCTGACAGGTGGAGATGATGGGGATCCGGTTGAGCCTGGCCCAGGCCATCACCCTGCGGATGTGGGCAAGGACCCGCCTATGATTCCTAACGCAGGCCCTACCTGTTACCAACAGGAAGTCCCTCTGGGTGTTTATGTCCAGCAGGACCTGCCTTCGCTTGGGTTTGACCATCTGTATCAACATCGGCCTTGCCTTCTTATCAGTCCACAGTGCTGCTGCCTGACTAGTTCGAACCATTGACCACGGTACTTGAGTAAAAATTACGTTTGGCAGCGTACAAGACAGGCACTAGTGGCATATAATCCTTGAGGCAGCCAATGGGCAAAAGGACCTTAAAGGACTATCCACATGTCAGGTTAGAGTTAGAACCAGGTCTGGGTATACTGGACTTGGCCGAGGTGTTCGGACGAGATGCCCCAACCCACCTGGAGATAGGGTCTGGCAAGGGGACCTTCATCCTGAACCAGGCAAGTGCCCAACCGGAGGTCAACTTCCTGGGCATCGAGTGGGCCAACCGCTATTTCAGGTATGCAGTAGATCGGGTTGGCAGATGGGGACTGAGCAATATCAGGCTCATCAGGACCGATGCAGCGGCCTTTGTAAGGGATCACCTAGAAGACCACACGATCGATTGGATCCATATCTACTTTCCGGACCCTTGGCCCAAACGTCGGCACCAAAAACGCCGGTTTATCAACGACCAGAATATCGAACAACTATTGCGGGTCCTGAAAAAGGGGGGCCGTATGCAGATCATCACAGACCATCCAGACTACTGGAGACAGATCCAAGAGGTCCTGGAAAGACATGCAAGTTGCTTTGATTTCGTCCGTTTCCAACCCACTGCCAGCGCTACGGCTGGCGAGTGGGTTGGCACGAACTTTGAACGTAAGTATCTGAAGGAGGAGAGAGCCTTTTACGCAGTCGCCATCGAGAAGAAGGCCTAGCCTTTTGTAGCCCTTCTTGCCAGGATCGCCGGCGCGGCCAGGACCGGCAACCCTTAGTGGCCACCCCTTGATTCGGTTTTCAAAGATCTCTTGATCTGTCCACCCTATATGTGTCGGTTGCCACCAAGTGCGCAACAAAAATTTTTCCAGAAGCCCACCATTAGGGCCGATCTAGATGTCTGTGGCAGGCTTGACTGCCCGTGAACACACATGGCATAATCGCACCTGCTATCAGGACTCTCTAAATGAAGGACTGCCATATGGGTCAACAAACCATGCGATTGGATAGATGGGCGATCCTCAGCTCCGCCCTGAGCTTGCTGGTCATGCTAGGGCTGGGCTGTAGGCAAAAGAGGCCAGCGCCGTCCCCAGGCCCTGGTGCAAAGGAGGTCAATGAGGTACTTGCCACCATAGATGGTCTGCCAATAACCAGTAAGGAGGTTGACCCGGTAGTCGAACAATGGATGGCCGGTTTTGCGGATAGACTTGCCCAATGGACGCCAGAATACGTCGAGCAGCGCAGGAAGGATAAACGCAGGCAGGTCTTAGACCAACTCATAGCCGAGCGATTGTTAGACCAGGAGGCCCAGCGCGAGCAGATCGCCATCTCTGATCAGCAGGTAGACCAGGCCATAGCCCAGATGGCTGCTCAACAACAGCCGCCTATGACAACCGAGCAATTCCTCCGCCATGTAGAGCACTCAGGCAGGTCCATAGAGGACCTACGCGGCCAGATCAGACAACAACTGGCCAGACAGGCCCTATGCGAAAAGGTTACTGCCGCCGTCGAGGTCACTGATCAGCAGGCCATGGCCTATTATCAGGCCAACATGGCACAATTCTATGAGCCTGAGCAGGTCAGGGCCAGCCACATACTCCTTAGACCAAGCCAAGACGCGTCGGACCCCAACCAGCAGCTCGCTACAGTCCTTGCCAAGGCACAGCAATTGCTAGCCCAGATCAATGCCGGGGCAGACTTCGCTGAGCTGGCAAGGACCAGCTCCCAATGCCCTTCAGCTGCCAATGGGGGCGACCTCGGCTATTTCAAGAAGGGTGAGATGGAGGCACCGTTCGAGAAACTGGCCTTTGAACTAGCCCCTGGACAGGTTGGTGGGCCTGTGGTGACCAGCTATGGTGTCCATATAATCAAGGTCACAGACCACAAGCCAGCCCAGCAGCTGACATTCGAGCAGGCCAAGGACAGGATCATAGAGACCCTCAAGGCCCAGCAGAAGGAGCAGTTGCTCCGTGACTTTGTGCAATCCCTCAGGGCCAAGGCAAGGGTAGAGTACAAGGTCAGATAAGCAGATTCGGCCTTCCCGCTGATCGCAGCTAAGATAGTTTTGGGTCCGTCTCGCAGGTAAAGTGGCTATAGAAATCCGGGTCTTGGGAAAATCCTGTTTTTTCTCTTGACTCACCCCTTCCTTATCTTTACTATCAGTTACACTAAGAAATTACCCAGATTTTCTGGCGGGTAGTTTCGCATCAAGATTCTGTCTTATTGAAGGGGGAGTAGATGATGAAGGTGGAGTATCGAGCGGTTACGCTTGTCTTGGTCTTGGCCCTGTCAAGCCTGTGTTGGGGAGGTTTTGTAGTTGATGCGGATCTAACAGACTGGGGGGTCGTCCCGTTTACAGACTGGTCGCCAGATCCTGGCATAGGGTTCGAACAGACAAACAACCTAAACAAGTACAACGCGAACAACTACAGCGAGTACTACGACTTTGAGGCCCTATACCTTGCCTCTGACTCATCCAACTACTACATCGCCCTGGTCAGTTCCTATCCATTCAGCCCCCTACACTGGAATGGATCCAATTTTGAAGGTGGCGATGGCGGGGACATATTCCTGGATCTGTGGGGTACCAGTCCCATGTCCATCAGCCCGCATGGTGTAGTCACTGGACTGGATGCTGCTATACTGGTCGCCACCGCAGTAGAGACCCCTGGAAAGGTGGTCACAGGCACATGGAGGGATACGCACTATAGCGGCGGCTGGTGGCCAGGTGAGGGATACCAGGGATCGCCTCATGTGGTCGACCATACCCAGCCTACTACGACGCTAGGTTGGGCCACTGTAGCCATAGGTGTCTATGATTATGGCCTGATCGACGGTCAGTGGGAGGGTAATACCTATGTATTGGAGATCGGGATCCCCAAGACCATATTGCCTTCAGGCATAAGGGGCGTACACGTGACCCAGTGGTGCGGCAATGACTCCATAAACCTCATCGTGCCTGCACCTGGGGCGATGGCCTTGGCAGCCTTAGGCACCGCTATCGCAGGGCTCACAAGGGCCAGGCGCAGGGCCTGATCGGCCTATCCTCGATGCAATCCCCAGGCCCGGCCTTGCTACACCCAGGCCGGGCCTGTTAATCTATCTGCCATATGGACCAACCTCATGGCAGCCCGGATCGCAGCCCAATGTGGCTTGAGTGGGCCAGGCAGTTGCAGGCCATAGCCCAGACAGGCCTTGCCTTCTGCCAGACCGACTACGACCGACAGAGGTACCTAGAGTGCCAGCAGATCGCCGCCCAGATCGTGGCGATGCATACAAGCCTACCTATCAGTCAGGTCCAGGATGGCTTTAGCGCACAACCAGGCTATGCAACGGTCAAGGTAGACGTCCGCGGTGCAGTAGTCAGGGATGGGAGGATACTGCTGGTCCAGGAACGCAGGGACATGCGATGGTGTATGCCCGGTGGTTGGGCAGATGTGGGGGATAGGCCCTCAGATATGGTCAGGAGGGAGGTCTGGGAGGAGAGTGGCCTTCAGGTCGAACCGGTCAAGGTCATCGGTGTCTTTGATGCCAATCGGGGTAACGAGCCGCTGGAGTTCTACCATGCATACAAGATCGTATTCCTCTGCCAGATCACTGGCGGCCAGATCAGGGCAAGCGACGAGACATTGGCAGCAGACTTCTTTGCCTTTGAGGACCTGCCGCCGCTTTCGATCGAGAGGACCAATCCCAGGCATCTTGCAGAGGTGAGGGCCCACCTGCTGGACCCTAACAGGCCAGCTGCATTCGATTGATACCTCAGCGGCCCTGCCAGGTAATAGCTACCAATAAGGCCTTCCCATACCTTGCCCAGAGCTGTGGGCCATCAAGTCCAGAATCCTCCTCTGGCAGCTCCAATGTAACAATAGGGATACCCTGTATCTGCTGGCCATACGATCCTAGGGACCCTGGCCGCGCACCAAGCTTCCTAACTGGCAGGCCACACGCCTCCGACATGGCCTGGGCGATCGCTTCGCCTGGCCCGTCATAGTCCACACACCCCAAGGGCTGGTGTACACTTATGACCCTAGAGGGCCTGTACTGATGGATGACCTGCCAGATGGCCCATGCCTCCGGCTCAGACAAGGGGATCTCGCCTGCCTCAGGGCCATTGGTGCGGTTGTTGGCCGGAAAGTTGCGGTTGAGGTCCACACCCCTTATGTTCTGCCTGGTCCGCTCTGCCAGGCCATCCGGGTTTGCCCTTGGCATCACCAGGACCTTGCGGCCTTCAAGTAGCTCAAGGTGTCTGTCCAGGTACCTGGCCAGCTCATCCACCAGCAAGATCCCAGCCGTCTCATCACCGTGGATCCCGGCCAAGAAGAAGACCACATCGCGACCATTGCCAAACTCCTTTAACATCAAGGGCCTCTGCTCTACGGACCAGCCGGCAATCCGCCACTGGCCGGGCAAGGGTCCTACACGACTGGCCGCCTGGCTGGTGAGACGTGGCGGAGGCAGCGTCTCTTGGCAGCCACCCAGCAAGGCCAGCCCGAGTACCAAGGTCTGCCAAACTGTCAATTGAGTGAATATGGAACGGGTTTCCCAAAACATGCCTTATCCGTATCTATTAGCATCGTCGGCATTAGACTGCAATTCGGATCAGCACAATCCAGGTTCTCATTGGAACCGGTTATCTTATAATACCCTGCAGATGGATTGTGATGTGGTGATAATTGGCGCTGGGATCGTGGGCCTGGCGACTGCATACAGACTAGCAGCAAGATTCCCAGGTCTTGCCATAGGGGTCTTGGAGAAGGAACAGGCCATCGCGTCCCATCAGACAGGCCGCAACTCTGGGGTCATACACTCAGGGATTTACTACAAGCCAGGATCCCGCAAGGCTGAGAACTGCATAAAAGGCAGGCAGCAACTGGTGGCCTTTGCTGGGGAACAAGGTGTGCCTTACCAGCTAACCGGCAAACTGATCGTCGCCACCAGCCCTGGTCAGCTACCTAGGCTGCAGCGATTGTTCGAGAACGGCAAGAGGCTGGGCATAGAAGGCATACGCACACTTGATAGCCCTCTGATCCACCAGATCGAGCCCTATTGCCAGGGGATCGCGGCCGTGCACGTGCCGTGTGCTGGGATCATAGACTATACCAGACTTGCCCACACCTTGGCAGATCGCCTTTGCCAGACAGGCCGGTCGAACAAGGTCTTGACAGGCCATCAGGTCATCGGAATAGAGAAAGACGGCTTCCATAAACGCGTCATTACTTCTGGGGGCCTTATCTCGACAAGATATCTGATCAATTGTGCAGGCCTGTGGAGTGACCTGGTAGCACGCATGGACGGGATAAGACCTGCCATGCGGATCATCCCCTTCAGGGGCGATTACCTAAGGCTCTCACCCCAGGCAGCAGAAAAGGTCCGGGCCTTGATCTATCCGGTCCCAGATCCAGACCTGCCATTCCTTGGTGTGCATCTGACCAGGAGGATCGATGGGACCGTGGAGGCAGGGCCTAACGCAGTCTTCTCATTCAAGCGGCAAGGCTATAGCCGGACGGCGTTCAGTTGGAACGATACCAAGCTGGCCCTTGCCTATCTTGGCACATGGAGGCTGTTCCTGCGACACTGGAGGTATGGCATCTCGGAATACGCCTGTGCACTGAGCCGCAAGGAATTCCTCAGACGCGTCCGCAGGCTCGTACCTGCCATAGGGCCTGACGACCTGCTGCCTGGTGGCTGCGGGATCAGGGCCCAGGCCTTGGGGCGGGATGGTCGACCTATCGACGACTTCGTGATAGAGCGGGGCCGCGATTCCATCCATGTCCTGAACGCCCCATCCCCTGCTGCAACCGCCTGCCTGGCAATCGGTGAGCACATCTGTGAGCTGGGCGCCTCGCTATTTTCTCTCTAGGTCCCCAAACAATGCGATCAGGACAAGGCACACCAGGCCTTTTTGACCAACTCGAACCAAGGCAGAAAACCCCTGTGGTGGCCATGGCGGAGGTGGCCCTGGATGCTGCTGTAGATCAGACCTTCTCATATGCCGTACCGGAGCAGCTATGGCCAATCCAGCCCGGACAGAGGTTATTGGTGCCGTTTGGCCAGGCAGACCGGCCAAGGATTGGCTTCTGCGCGGCCGTATCACCTGGTGAGCAGGCCTACTCAGTAGGTAAGACGGGCAGGCCCATCAGGCTCAAGTCTGTCATAAAGGTCCTGGACCAGGAGCCACTGCTGGATGGTCAACTACTGGAGCTGGCCAGGTGGATAAGCGAGCACTATGTCTGCCCTATCGGCCAGGTCCTGGCAGCAATGGTCCCAGGACCGGTTAGGCGCAGGATCGGCATCCCCAAGGAACAGGCCGTATACCTGGCCTCCAGCAACCCCGACCTAGGTGTCCTGGCCAGGGCCCCTACCCAATCTGCCATAATCCACCTGCTACTAGCCAATAGGGCCCTTGACCAACAGAGCGCTGTTCCTATCCGAGAACTACTGCAGCAGGCCCAAACCACCCCCAGGCCACTGAACCAATTGATCGCCAAGGGGATCGTCCGTGTGGTCTGCCGTCCTATTGCCCCTGCATCAGGCATTCAATCTGCCAGCGCCCAAGGCCAACCCCTTGTCGAATTGAACGAGCATCAGTTGCAGGCCCTGGGTCAGATTGTCAGTCTGTTGGACCAGCAGAGGTTCTCTGTCTTGCTGCTGCATGGGGTCACAGGCAGCGGCAAGACAGAAGTCTACATGCGGGCGATCCAACATGTCCTGGACAAGGGCATGTCT
>JARYLO010000219.1 GCA_029907605.1 Sedimentisphaerales bacterium | reverse complement strand
GCTGGATCACCTCCTTTCTAGGGAGCCATGGGGGTGGCCCTCACGCCACTACCCACTCCGAGGCCTGCGAAGGCAGGCCATGCACGCCTGTTGACCATAGAAGATATCGGGCATCGATGCTCTTCGTTGTCCGATCTTTTTGTGCATCGGGCCTATAGCTCAGTCGGTTAGAGCGCACGCCTGATAAGCGTGAGGTCAGTGGTTCAACTCCACTTAGGCCCACGCTGGAGGGTGGCGACTGACAGACCGGCTCTTCCAGAGACGGGGCTGTAGCTCAGTTGGGAGAGCGCCGCTCTTGCAAGGCGGAGGTCGTCGGTTCGACTCCGATCAGCTCCACACCGTCCCTTCAGGGCACCCTGAAGGCTGTTCTTTGACAATTTGCGATTTGGGTAGCTTCACAAGGCACAACCAAGGGTTCTCTGGCTTCGTCAGACGGAGTCAGTAACCATCTGCTGCAAACCTTAGGCGTTTGGTTAAGCTACTAAGGGCACACGGTGGATGCCTTGGCACGAGAAGACGATGAAGGACGCGGCTACCTGCGATAAGCCACGGTGAGGTGGAAGCAACCTAGGACCCGTGGATCTCCGAATGGGGAAACCCTGCTACCTTAATAGGTAGCAACTGCCAGCT
>JARYLO010000218.1 GCA_029907605.1 Sedimentisphaerales bacterium | reverse complement strand
TGTCCCGTCTGAGCCGACCTTAGGGCGCCCTTGATATCTTTTCAAGGGCGTGCCGCCCCAGCCAAACTGCCCACCTGCCGTTGTTCCAGCGCCAAAGGCGCCGGTGAGAAACACGGTTGCAGAAGGACGGTGTTCCATTGGCGCCTCCCCCAGTTCCCGGAGAAACCGGGATCGACGGCTCCCGTCTACACTCTGCATCCACAACCGTATTCCAGCGACAGGCTGCAGTAAAACTCCACAGGGACTTCTTTTCCCGCTGGGAGATCGTGGACTGTTCGTCCACGTTATGTGGATTCACCGGGTACTACGCGGGGACAGCGGGGCCCTCGTTGATCCATTCATGCACGTCGGAACTTACCCGACAAGGCATTTGGCTACCTTGAGCAACACCAACTATTGGTGTTGGACCATATCTTCACCGCCGTGTGGCGGTGCTCGGCGTATGGTCTCTGAGGCGCCCACCCTTTTTTTAATGTGAGATATTACTTCATCTAATGGATATTTTCTGTCACTGGACATTTCATATGCTTTTTCAAGAAGCTTTATGAAGCTTTTGAGACTGCGATGTTTGCCTTTTTCGAGGCTTTGGACAATTTCTTTGAAGGCTTCAAACTCTCTTTGTTTGACGATGG
>JARYLO010000217.1 GCA_029907605.1 Sedimentisphaerales bacterium | reverse complement strand
GGTTCGCCTCCTCACCCTATGGATTCAGGTGAGGATACCATGGCTTCACCATGGTGGGTTTCCCCATTCGGAAATCTCCGGATCAAAGCCCGCTTAGCGGCTCCTCGGAGCTTATCGCAGCTTGCCACGTCCTTCATCGCCTACCTGCGCCAAGGCATCCCCTGTGTGCCCTTAGTAACTTGACCATAAAGTTTGGTCAAGGCAAAAACTGCCGCTTTGTTAAATTTTCAAAGAACCGAAATCTATTGACTTCCCCCCGTCCAGGGGGAACCAATTCCTTTATATAAGCTTTTTAGGCTATGGTGGAGCTGACCGGGATCGAACCGGCGACCTCCGGCTTGCAAAACCGGCGCTCTCCCAGCTGAGCTACAGCCCCAAAAATTTTTCGGAAGAAAAATTTTTGATCGAGCCCGCGGAAAAGCTCTTCGCCGCCGAGCCCTGCGCCTCAGTCGCTCCTTTGATAATGGTGGGCCTAAGTGGATTCGAACCACTGACCTCACGCTTATCAGGCGGGCGCTCTAACCCCTGAGCTATAGGCCCAATCTATGTCCGAGCCATGTTACTGGCCAGAGAGCTTTCGCTGATTGAATATATAAAGAAAAGCGGAGCTTCCAGGACCAACCTAAATGTTTTAGTGATCC
>JARYLO010000216.1 GCA_029907605.1 Sedimentisphaerales bacterium | reverse complement strand
ACCAACACAAGCCCAATAACCAATACCAAGCCCTTTGCTTCCCTGTTCGTCATCATAGCTACTGGCCCTCCTTGGATAGACCTGACTGATAGGCAGGAAGAACCTCCCTATCCCCAAAACCTACCTGACCAGCACCTGCACTAACCTCTGTACCCAAACCAGGTACATCTGGGCCGGAAGGGTGCACTTGTGTACCTGAGGGACCTACTAGCCCCTTGTCCCTTGGCAACCTCCCTATGGACCTAGCAGGTGGACTAGTAGGATATAGCTCCAGTAGCCTTCGGTACTCTGTCTGTAGCCTTGAGTCTATCTGGGCTAGTAACTGCGGATCTGCCTGTACCTGCCCATCTGCCAATAGACCCTTGTAGGCCTTGATCAGCCTATACTGACATAACCACCCATACTCATACCCAGGCCAGGTACTAACCACATGCTCATATACCTCCAAGGCCTTATCCTCATCACCCAACAGCCTATATGCCTCTGCTGCTAGATGACATGCCGCAGCTGCCTGCCTGGTACTAGATAGCCTCTGGCCAATCCTCTCCCATATACCTAGACCCTTGCTAAGAGCTGCCCTAAAAAGCTGCCTGATCATTTGCCCCCTTAACACCCTGCCTACAAGGCCGAGGCTATCATCTTGGATCCTTACATTAGCAGCTATCTATGGAGGCA
>JARYLO010000215.1 GCA_029907605.1 Sedimentisphaerales bacterium | reverse complement strand
ATTAGGGCATCCCCGGTTCAAAGGCTCCATGCGCCTCGCCGGGGCTTATCGCAGCTTGGCACGCCCTTCATCAGCGCTCGAGCCGAGCCATCCCCCGGCTGGCATATCAGCAGCTTGATCGTTCCACTGATCTCAGTGAGCGTCTGGTCTGCAAAGCGTATACACGGCTTCATCCTGATATCAGCCCTTCCCTGCGAAGCCTCGCTCCAGCAGGTGCACCCAATGGACTTGCTGGGATTCGGACCCAGGGCCTCCGCCTCGCAAAGGCGGCGCTCTACCTGCTGAGCTACAAGCCCATAAATCCCAGCAACAGGTCAAGTGACGATCCTATCAGCTTCCAGCCGATTTTGCACACTAGGAGGTGATCCAGCCGCAGATTCCCCTACGGCTACCTTGTTACGACTTAACCCCCCTTGCAAAGCCCGGATTCGAATGTATCAAGTGATACACCCTCATCCAGACCCTACTCGGGTGGTTTGACGGGCGGTGTGTGCAAGGAGCAGGGACGTATTCACCGCGTTCTGTTGAAACGCGATTACTACGGATTCCAGCTTCATGAGGGCGAGTTTCAGCCCTCAATCCGAACTACGATCGGCTTTAGGGGATTGCCTACCCCTCTCGGGGTCGATACCCATTGTGCCGACCATTGTAGCCCGCGTGTAGCCCGGGGGATTCGGGGCATACTGACCTACC
>JARYLO010000214.1 GCA_029907605.1 Sedimentisphaerales bacterium | reverse complement strand
GGGGGTTCCCCCATTCGGAAATCCACGGGTCAAAGGCTATTTGCGCCTCACCGTGGCTTATCGCAGCTTGTCACGTCCTTCTTCGGCTCCTGGTGCCAAGGCATTCACCCTATGCTCTTCTTCGCTTGACCTTTGTGGAACCCGTCTATGGAGCCTTCCCTCCATACACTGTCCTCTCTCGGTTCTCTTTCAAGTGTTTGTCTTAACCATCTTCTTGGTGATTCATTCTCCTAAGAGTCACGTTACTTCGTACCGGTAAACTCCCGTTTACCCGATGTATCGTTACCCTTTTGTCTTCTCATCACTTCTTCTCTTACATTATACAGTTTTCAAGGTGCATGTGGTGGGCTCAAATGGAATCGAACCATCGACCTCACGCTTATCAGGCGTGCGCTCTAACCATCTGAGCTATGAGCCCACGTTCCGGATGTCAGAGGCAGGTTATCCGATCATACAGCCTCATAAACCCCATTACCTCTTCCATTCTCCGTTTTCAAAGCCTGTTGGGCTTTGAAAACTAAACAGTGTGGAAAGGAACCCGGTCTGCTGGATATCCGAGTGAATCTTCCATCCAGATCGACCTAGGATGATGCGCCTCCAGGGCTTTCGTGCCCGGTCTTTGGCTTTTAAACCTCCAACCTCTCACTTCCAACCTCTGCAAAACGCCGTTCTCCTTAGAAAGGAGGTGATCCAG
>JARYLO010000213.1 GCA_029907605.1 Sedimentisphaerales bacterium | reverse complement strand
CTAGCCTTGCATCGAGAGAAAGCTCATCCAAACATTTGACAATACCCCTCAGGGTCAGTATGGTATTAGTGTTGTATATTCGAGAGGGCATTATTCATTGGGTTGGACAGACTGCGGGTGCCATATCTCTTATGGGTTGGTATCTGGAGGGAATGTGGGATGTGTACGGTAGAAGGCTTGGCCCAAATGATCAGATGTAGCATAGTATCCCAAGGCCGGGTTGTATAATGGTAGGTGAGAGGTTTGTATGCCGTGCAGCAAGTATGCAGTTGTACTATTGACCGTTGGGCGTGTTTACTCTGTGCTTGCACAACACTCAGTTGACCCAAATCAGATCCGCCTCATGTCCGACCAGGAATTGCGTGATCAGTTGGCCCAGTTGCAGCCACAGTATGACCAGCTAGAGGCTGAATACAAGCAGGTAAAGAGGCGGTATGATGAGTTGATAGCCAGGATACGTACGGGCAAGGCTGGCAAGGAGGTCATGTCTGAGCTGGAGCAGATAAGCAAACAGATGACACAGCTAGTGAAGGTCTGGGGTCCGATCCGTCAGGATATCTGGTTCATTAATCATGAGCTACAGAGGCGTGCTAGCATACCGCCAGAAAATAAGGAATGGGATCAGCTTTGGCCAACGATGCTGGAGGCCTATAGGACAGGATAAGTCAACAGGGAAGAGGTCGTGGCGGCCTTCAGGGCATTTGCCAACAAGTATCCAGACACACCTGCTGGGCTACAGGCACTCTATGACATATCTGTGATGTATTGGAATAACTGGCGTGACATTAACACCCCTGGAGAGCCGCAAGACGCAAATAAGGTACGTGAGGTTGCACAGGAGATAGTAGATAAGTACCCTGATCTACTAGATAGATTTGTTGTTTGGTCAAAGGGCAAATTGACATACCTTTGTCCCAGCAGTCCTGACGAGCATTTTCGCAATCGGCTTGCCTTTTATCGCTGGACGCTTACAGGCATAAGGCCAGAGCAATATACAAAGACCATCCAATGGATGAGGAAGGTATAATCCTCCCCAAAACTGGGCGCAAAATTGAGCTGAATTAAGGTGGATTTGCCGCCTGAGACGATAACAGTTTCAGGAGACAAA
>JARYLO010000212.1 GCA_029907605.1 Sedimentisphaerales bacterium | reverse complement strand
GGGGTCAGTGATGATGTGCTTTAGTGCCGCATTGGTCTGGACGATCTGATCCTTGAGTTTGGCCATATCCACCTTTGCCTTCAGTAGGCTAGCTGCAACGCCGGTTGCCTTCTGATGGCCAGAGCTGGAGGCGGCCCCGCCACAGCCCCCAATGTAGCAGATGGCAAACACAAGCCCGCATGCCACGATGGCCAGGTTGATATTTGACGACTTTTTCATGGCTTTCTCCTTTTCTTCATCTTGCCTCGATCGAGACCACCAACATACCACCCAAGATCTCCCCAGAAATGGATCCCACGGTCAAGCGGCCGGTTCTGGATCATGATGGCATGTTTCACCTTGTCCGCAGTATGTTCCTTATGCCCAGGCGTCCAGCCTGTGGCCAAACCTTCCGAGTATCAGAGATACTGGGGAGGTTAGTGTTTCTGTGAGCGGTCCTTGTCTGAATGTAATACGCATGCGCATATTGATCTTTGTCTTTGCTGGTCTGCATGCCCTGCATATGGGACATCTGGCCATCTATCCGGTATTGCTGCATACTTCTTGCCTTTGGGTGCGTCAAGGGGCGCCAGATTGAGGGCTTGGCAAGCTAGGATCCCACTGTAGGCTTGACCATTGGGCTGATTGGAGGCAAAGTATCTTCCTTGAGGTCCATGCATGCTTAGGGCAAAGGACATACCAGATAGGAGGCCCAAGGTAATCCCAATTCGGCCTGGCCCCGGAAGGAAGGCAAGAGGCCTATTAGGCAGGTCTGGATACCGCAATAATGTACGCAGGCTCTATGATGGCCCTGCAGGTGCTATACTGCGGGTCACAAGTGTCCTTTCGCTTCGAGAACCGATGGTGGCATGGCTTGTGCGCAAGGGTGGGCTTGGGATAGGGCAATACGGGCGGATCCTGGATGTAGGGTGCGGATCTGGCCAGGTGTTGGGACACCTGACCAGGTGCACGTCGGCTGATACGAGCCTGATTGCCTGCGATCTTTCAGAGACCATGGTCCGGCGCGCCAGAAGGCGGTTGAAGGATGCAAGGGCAAAGTATCTTTGCGCTGATATCGCGAGGCTGCCGTTCGCAGACGGCAGCTTTGATTACATTACATGCGGTTGGGTCCTGGAACACC
>JARYLO010000211.1 GCA_029907605.1 Sedimentisphaerales bacterium | reverse complement strand
ACCTCCTCCACCATCAGGGTAGTCCAGTCCACACTAGAATTGGTCAGAAAGGTACCCATGGAGGCACTGCTAGGTGAGCCTATACCTGTAGAATACACCATCACCAACTCAGGCAGTGGCACCGCACAGGATGTCAGGATCATAGAAACCCTGCCTGCAGGCCTCAGTACTACTGATGGTAGAAATGAGGTCAGGATCGATGTAGGCCAGCTCGGACCAGGCCAGACAAGGACCTTCTCTGTACAACTTCAGGCCTCAAAACCAGGTACATTCACCAGCCAAGCAAAGGCCCTCTCCAGCTCCAACGCACAGGCCTTATCTGCTGCGTTGCCGATCACGGTCAGAAGGCCAGTACTGGCGGTCCGTAGGATAGGGCCGGAGAGGGTCTATCTGGGCCGCACAGTGACCTATGAGTTGCAGGTTGAGAACCAGGGTGATGGGACTGCCAACGAGGTCGTATTGGAGGAGCTCATACCAGCTGGTGTGGTGGACGTGCAGACCGCACCTGTTGCAATACTTACGGCCGACAAGTTGACCTGGAACCTTGGCAGCATACCACCAAGGTCTGGGAAGGCAGTGAGGGTCTCATACAGGCCCACGTCAGCAGGGATCCTGACGTGTACCAGCACAGCCAATGCAAAGCTGGCTGATGCCACTAGCTCCACGGTCCGCGTTGCGGTGGTAGGCATCCCGACACTGAGGCTGGATGTTATAGACCTAGAAGACCCTGTCGAGGTCAAGGGCCATGTCACCTACGTGATCACCGTGACCAATGAAGGTTCGGCTACAGACCGTAACATCCAGGTTGTATGCGAGCTGGATGACAACATCGATTACCTATCTTGCTCAGGGCCGACACAGGGCTCAGCTGCAGGCAGGACAGTAAACCTGGGGATCTTACGCACCCTGGGTCCAAACGAGAAGACGACCTGGCGGGTGGTCACCAGGGCCCTTAGGGCTGGGCCAGTTCGGTTCAAGGCGAGCCTTACCAGTGAGAGCCTATCCCGTCCTGTAGAAGAGACAGAGGCAACATTTTTATACGAATAGGTGCCAGGCTTTACACCTGTCAGGCCTGCCGGTAGACTGATCCAATGATCCGGCTGCTGGTTTCCATAGGAGGCCTACTGGTACTGCTCGGGATTGCAGGTCAGGTCTACACAAGGATCGCCTTGCGGCCACCTCCTGACGTAGACGAACTTTATCACGAATTCCAAGAGAAGGATCCTCACTATAAGCGATACCTCTTTTGGTACCGTTGTACACTTGCGATCATAGCGGTTGGCGTGCTAGTCTTGTTTGCTCTGACGCTCCTGTAACCACCCTTACCGGACGTAACTGTCCCATGGTTGGTGGTTGATTAATAAGAACGAGGCCTCCTTGCCGATACACAAGTAGTTGTACACAAGC
>JARYLO010000210.1 GCA_029907605.1 Sedimentisphaerales bacterium | reverse complement strand
GATCTACAATCGTGCGTTGAGTGCAGCAGAGGTGCGTTATCTAGCAGGCGATAGGCCGTAGAAACTGCAGTGATTGCGATGATCAGTCTCAGGGCCCGTAGCAATACGGGCCCTTTTTCTTTTTGAAAGTACTTGACTTGTCGGGGGGTGGCTTGTAGGCTAATCCAATACTTGTGAACGCAATCACGATATGAGATATGCCAGGATCCCAGATCAGGCTGTGCAAAGGTTGGCCATGTATCTTAGGGCCGTGCTTGTTCTCCAAGATAGGGGGATCTGGCACGTCTCGAGCAAGGATTTGGCTGGACAGGTGGGGGTAAATGATTGGCAGGTCAGGAAGGACTTCTCCTATTTTGGGGAATTGGGGACACCAGGTGTAGGTTACGATCTGCGTAAGCTTCAGAGGGATATCAGGCGTATCCTGCGGCTTGACAAGAAAAGATCGGCAATACTGGTCGGGGTCGGGAATCTTGGCAAGGCGATATTAGCGTATGGTGGCTTTGCTCGATATGGACTTCGCATTATGGCCGCATTCGATAATGACCCGCAGAAGGTCGGCAAGGTCGTTAACGGCATCAGGATTCAGGATGTCTCGATGCTAAAGAGGATTGCCAGTGGCAAGGTATCGTTGGCGATTTTGGCCATCCCGGCTGCATCTGCCCAGGAGGTTGTTGACTGTCTTGTGGATGCTGGTATAAAGGGGATATTGAGTTTTGCTCCTTGCCCATTGAAGGTGCCGAAGAAGGTAAGGGTAGTGGGTATCGATATAGCCATGCATCTGGCCACAATGCCCTATTACCTATCTTCGGATTAGTTTTTTGGAGACCTATTGAAGATGGCATTAATAAGACTGACGAAGGGACAGGTTGGCCAGTGGGTCGACAGACTGATTGGTCAACAGACTGTCATAGGTGTGCAGTCGAAAGGCGACAGGTTTGATTTTGAACCCTTGGCATCGTCGAAACAACTTAGGCTGGACTATGATGTAACTTTACGACCACCAAAACGTTTTTTCTTGCCGCCAGTAGAGCCCTTGTTGAGGTTCGATAGACAGGGTGACTGTGAGTCTATCATCGACGATAGGCCTTTTGTCCTATTCGGCGTCCACCCTTATGATCTCGTGGCGATCAGGCAGTTGGATCTGATATTCAGCCAGGATAATCCTGATATCCATTATCTCAAGCGGCAACAGGCAGCCACGATCGTGGCAGTTGATGTGATTAGGGCTTCGAAACATGTGTTTGCCTCATCCTTGGGCACGGCGGTGGTGGAGACGGGCTTTGATGTGCTGCTGACCTGGATAGGGGATGCATATCTGGCAGAGGCCCAGACAGACAAGGGCCAGGTCCTGTTGAAGTACTGCCATGGTAGCAGTGCTGGTGAGCATGATCTGGCAAGGCGTCAACAGGTCTGGGAGGAAAACCGTAGGCGGCTGAATGCCCATCAGCTCAAGTGCGATCCAGGGTATTTGCCAAAGCTCTTGGAGCGGGCCTATGACCACCCGATCTGGGAACAGCGGGCCAGGACCT
>JARYLO010000020.1 GCA_029907605.1 Sedimentisphaerales bacterium | reverse complement strand
ATCCAAGGAGGGCCAGTAGCTATGATGACGAACAGGGAAGCAAAGGGCTTGGTATTGGTTATTGGGCTTGTGTTGGTTATTGGGTTAGGTAAGGTCTATAGTTGGCAGTTCTATCCTGTGGCAGATGCTGGGCCGTATCCGATATGGACCTTTTTGCCGTGTGGTGGTGAGGTATGCTTTGATGGCAGTGGCTCATATGATCCTGATGGGTGGATAAGCCTATGGAGGTGGACATTTGGGATGGGGCAGGATATGTCAATGGATATGGGTATCCTCCAGACTGTGACTATCCGGCCTATAGTGTAAGGCATCAGTATACCCAGGTAGGTAGGTATTGGGCGTACCTTACAGTTTGGGATAATGACTGGCTAAGTGATTATGATTGTACGGCGGTGTATGTAGCTGACTTTGGGATGAGTATATCGGATTTGGTTTTGCGTGTAGGTGACTTGACGGAGGTGACGATCTGGGCGGATATGTGCAGTAGTGTACCAAGTGCGTTGCAGTTGTATTTTGATGGGACGAATTTGAATTATTGTCGGCTCTGGTAGGATCAGGCTAGGACGCAGCCTTTGACTAGTCCAAGTTGGCAGGTAGGGTCAGGTCATTTTCAGACTAGTTTCTATCTGGAGCCGACAACGTATTACTGTGGCCCGTTGTATGCTGGGTTAGACTGGTGTGGGGCAGGCTTTGGGGATGTGAACTTTGTATTGGTACAGATCAGCAGGCCTAGAGATACGGACCAGGATGGCAAGATCGATGATCCTGATAATGAGTTTACGTTCAGCGGCACTAGAACTGGAATACTCCGGATAGATTGCCTTGGGGCGTGCAACACGTGCAAACGGGCGGGGAATAGAATGTGGGTTATGACCGATATTGGAGGCCAAAAGGGGGTGTGGTCGGCTCATCTGCCTGGTGATATTCATTGCGGGACTGGCCCCAGTCCTTACGTATGCTTTTATGGTCTTCCTGCGAACAATTCCGCTTTTGGCCATAAAGCTATACTGATCGGTTGCGAATTTTCCTTAAGCCAGGCATACCAGGACATCAAGGGCGTGGAGGTTTTCTATAGTAGGGATGCAAGCAACAATCCTGGAGAAGGCTCAGGTACTACGCCAAATTGGTACTACTATTGGAGCCAGACATGTGCAAGTACAGGAACACATCGATATGACCCAAACTGCGTTTATTATGGATATTACCATTCTGGCGACAGCTGGTTCTATATTGGAAGGGCGGCATGTGGCTATGATTGGTTCATGGTTATGATGGCATAGATACATTTGCAGTCACCTGTATCCATGAACAGACACATCAGGTGCATTATGAGAGTTGGTGGGCACCTTTGGGCGGGTATAACCCACAACACGATCTTGATGGAGATAAGATACCCGATAATCTTGAATCGCAATATGGGTTCAGTCCTATAAGGTACGACACTGATGGAGACGGCATCAATGACGAAGAAGAATTTGCTTACCAGAGTGAGAGTAGTTGGACACAGGGCATGGCAGATACTTACGATTGGGCAGACCCAGGGCACTGGAAAGGGAGGTAACAGCAATGTTTAGGAAGATTAGGATTCAAGCATTGGTGTTGGGTTGTATTGCCGCAGTTTATGTAATGGGAGTTCCTTTTTGTTGGGCAGGTGAGCAGAAGGCCATGAGGGATTTGATTGACCTGTTACATAGGTATAAGGATAGAGAGTGTTTACCAGAGGAGATTGAGGCCTTGGTGCGTAGGTTTATCAATTGCAGGGAGGGTTTACTATGGAAGGCCAATGAATTGCTGCAGCATATAGACAGGACGTGGTCTATTGTAGCCAGGGGCCTGGTGACCGGACGAACAATGTGACTGAGCGGCTTATAGGTTTGAGGTACAAGATACGTGCCAAGGTTATGCGTGGGTTCAAGAGTTGGGCTAAGGCGGTAGGTCACGTATACTTATCGGAGTATTTAGCAGGGGAAGGTGGGGTTTGTGATCTGAGGAAGGTGATCTGAGGGAAGGAGGGGTTAGGGGCAATTAAGGCCTGGTGCAGATCATAGCCCCCTGCCACTTTCCCCCACAATCCTTGGGACGATTACGCATTCACTGCAAGCTGTATACCCCGAATTACTAACGGTCCTAGGATTGTGGGGCCTTGCTGGGGTCACCGGTAGGTGGAGGGGCATAATCTTCAGCGCCTGGAGGGCCGAGCAACTCCTGCAGTATCGGTTTTAGGGCATCGGCCCAGATCTGATATCCCTTGAGACTGAGGTGCAGCTTGTCAGGGTCCGTCACCCCCTCAAATAGCCTACCCTCGCTATCTGCCAATCTGTCGTTGATATTCAGGTACCGGACCTGTTTGCCATCTGCAAACGACGCGATCCGCTCATTGATCTTGTTGATCACAGGCATGACCGCCATATTGTCATTTCGTGGGAAGATGCCTACAAGGATGATGGTGGCCTGCGGGGCCTTGATCTGGATCAGGTCTATTATGGCCTTGATCCCCCTGACCACCTGCTCGACCTTCTCTTGCTCGCTGCCTGGCAGAAACCTGTTGCCCACATTGTTCGTGCCTGCCTGGAGGACCACCACCTTGGGATTGACCCCATCAAGTTCGCCATTGTAGATCCGCCAAAGGATGTTCTGGGTGGTATCACCACCCCATCCAAAATTGGCTGCATTCCATCCATGGAAACTGGCCTTCCAGTGCTCCAACAGCTGCGGATAATCCGTAGCACCCCACCTGCGAGTGATAGAGTCACCGAGGAAATACACATCTATTCGGCCCTTCTTTGCCTTCTCCAACAACTGTGCATGTGCTATCTGCGAATTCCTGTCAGTCCTTGGTATGGGCCTATCTGCGGTAACAGGGGGCCTATGGCCGAGGAATCGGTCTGCCCATTGGATAAAATACCTCCAATTTGGACCATCGGTATGTCCGCCATCGTGCTGCCTCCAAGCCAATTGCCCATCGAGTAGGCCCTGGTTTACTGGCGGCATCTTGGCATTCCTGTAGTCGTCCCCTACCCCCAGGTCCTTTGCACCTAGCAGCCGATATACCTTTCCTGCAGCCACAGCAGCCATGAAGCTGCCCTTCTGATCCACCCATCTGGCATCCCCCTGCTCAGGCACCCCATAGCTTATGAACACAAGCCGTGGTGCACACAAGGCTATCAAGCTGTGTGCGTCCACAGGCAGGTCATTTGGATCCATCTTGCCAAAATCTGCCTCCTCAGCACCATACTTGAGGAAATTGCCCGCCATCCAGTGGTATTCGCCAGAACCGGTCAGATTCTCCACTGCCTCACCAAAATTACGCCGCAAGAGCTTGGCCCCACCTGCACCTGATGACCCAACCAATGCCATGGCAAACCTTGTATCGAATGCCATGGCCACCAATGCTGCCTTTCCATAACGGGACACCCCTTCTATACCTACGCGGTTGGCATCCACTGCCTGCTCCGTCTTGAGGTAATCCAGGCCCCGCGATGCACCCCACCCCCACGCACGTAGTGCCCCCCAATCATCCGGCCTGCGGGGCTGGCCCTTATTCGTCAATCCTATGATCCCCCTGGTAAGACCTGCCCCATTGTCTGCCTGTATGCTACCCGGATCTATGTACGCGTAGCCCCAGCCATCAGCAATCAGTTGCCAAGTGGCAGGCGGATCACCGCCGCCAAGCATCCTGCCAAATCCCCTGCCGCCTGGAAATGATCGTCTTTGGTCTGTAGGCAAGCTGGCAGGCCCGAACATCATCATGACCGGCACAGGCCCGTTGGCCTCCTTCGGCAGCACAAGTGTCATCCTGATATCCACACTTATCTCAGGACATGCTGAATTGTCCACATGTCCGATCAGCCTCTTGCCGATCACTGGATAGGTCCCCACCGTACCTTCAACCTGCTCTACAACAGACCACTTGACCTGAGGGACATGGGCAGGCACCCTGCCATAGACCTCCCTTTCTAGGTCCTCGACGATCTGAGGCCTGCGGATCTCCCACCACTGCTGTGCTGTGGTGATCGCAGTCCCGTCCCTTGCTATCAATGGATCAGGTAGGTCCTTGAACTTGTCTGCTATCGCCTCATCGTAATTGGCGTGGTTAGGTGCATTCTCATTGCCACTTGGGCCAGGCCGCAGCCTCCTAATACCAAGCTGGGCCATCATTTGGGCATGATCCTCCTGCGCGGTCCAGGCCCGTAGCTGGGAGCTAGTGCCTGCATCTTGCTGAGCAAAGCAAACAATAGAAATTGCCAGGACAACGATCGGATGAAGGACTTTTACAACTGACCGATGCCTCTTACCTATCATGGTGCCTATCCTTTCCAAACAAGTAAGCAAGAAATACTTAAATCCAACCCAGTAGTCCAGGCAAAAGGTCCGGGCCGCCAGCCTTAGGACGCGTTTACCGCGTTCTAACCCAAACTTGCCACCCTCGGCCCAGGTTGGTATCACACCATACCCCGGCCGCCGAACCTGCGGCATCCGTACTGTCAAGCGAACCCCAAGACTATGTCCGGTGACCGTTTCCTACAGGATCCCCAACAGGCAACACAGGTGAACTCAACACGGTGGATCTGACAACACCAGTCATATTGACCACAGTCGAAACCAATGGTAGTGGTTGGTCAGGGCTGGAGGTAACACCAGACGGCACACTTTGGGCCGGCACCTACTGGGATCAGCAGCTGTATACGATGAACAAGGCCACAGGGCAGGCGTCTGTTGTCTGGGACCTTTCTAGCGAGCTAGGCGGGACCATAACAGGTCTGTCATACCAGATCCCTGCCCCAGGCGCACTACTACTGGCAGGCATAGGCACGACACTTGCCAGTTGGCTAAGACGCAAGACGGTATAGGACAACCCTGTACTCTAGACAATGTAACTGTGCGGCCGAGAGACCATCTCGGCCGTTTCTCTTGGCGGACCAGGCCTTGCTTGCCTAACTGACTGCCTCCTTGAGGTACCCCTCTAGGTCGCAACTATCCAGCTGCCTCAGGCCGGCTGCCACACACTCTGCATTGACCTTTGCGCCGGCCCAGCTTGTATGTGTATGGTCAATGGGTGTGAAGTACGTGGCCGAGACCTTCTGCTGCCCTTCCTGTTCATACCTTGTTGCGATGATCTCGTTGAGGTCCACGAAGAGGGCCCCTTCCATGGCGGCCGCCTCAGCAGCCCACTTGCCGTAATCGCTGGATGCACGCACGACCTTACCATCAGCCCATATGTTCCGCGGTATAGGCGAGAGCACTATCGGTGTTGCGCCCTTTGCCTTTGTGTCCTTGATGTACTTGCGGATATACCAACCATAGGTGTGGACTACCTCGTGCTGGCCTGTGAGCATATTGTCTATCTCCTGGGTCTGATCGCCCACACCCTTGAGCGATCCCCTGGCCCTGAAGCTGTCATTCACCGGACCTCCATCATTGTGCCCGAACTGGATCAGCACAAAATCGCCACTCTTGAGCTCTGCCAAGACCTTGTCCCAAAGCCCTTCGGTGATGAAGGTGCGGCTGCTCCTGCCCCCAAGTGCCATATTCCTGACGTTGATCCTGGTCAGGTCAAACAGGTCAGCAAGGGGCCTACCCCATCCCCACTGACCATTGGCACCATCGTCGCGACCACACTTGACGGTGGAATCCCCCACCAGAAAGACCGTCGGCAGGTTTGGATCTACAGGCGGCAGGGGTGGTAGGTCGATGATCTGC
This sequence comes from Sedimentisphaerales bacterium, assembly GCA_029907605.1. Lineage (GTDB taxonomy): Bacteria > Planctomycetota > Phycisphaerae > Sedimentisphaerales > Anaerobacaceae > DTPU01. The sequence goes on along the minus strand of JARYLO010000020.1, from coordinate 25,588 downwards.
CAGGTCACGATCTGCGGCCGGCGAGGCAATGGGGCAGACTCATCCAGATAGAAGCTGGGATGCGGCGGTTGGTTGTACGCAACGTTCTGCCAGGCAATCGCCAACCTGTATTGCGGATCATGCATCAGGGTAAAGAGCCTGTGCTTTGTAGGTATGGTAGTGGTGTATATGCGTACGGATCGATTATCCCTTGTCCTCCATATGACCTCCTCCCGCCAATCACCTAATATATCGCCGCTTAGACAAGGTGTGGCCTTAGTTCCATTGTTTGCAACACAACCATCTGCCACCAACAGGATGGTCTCATTCCCATCCTCCCAGTTCCACTTGGAGATGTAGTTGCGATCCAATAGCTCCCGCAGCAGGTCTCCATCCCACCAAACCGCAAAGTTACAGGATCGCGGCCTAATCTGACTGATCCTGCGGCCCTTTGCATCGTGCATACCAAACATACCAGGTCCGAGGGCCCAGGCCTCATTGCCTGGGAACCTTGGATCCACATTAAAGCACACACCACGGCCAGGCCCTTCACTACGGCCAGGTCCAAACCCCTCCTGTGCAACCGATGGGACCAGCCACAGTGCCTTGCCGGTCCTGGCATCCCTGAAGTTGATCCCCTCAGTCGAGAATCGCTCTTGGATATTGAAGACCTCCAGACCTGGATTATCTGGATCAAGGTCACCGACATGAAGTGCATCGCCATGGCCCCAACCTGTAGAATAGAGGCCCTTGCCATCGTCATCTATGACCGCAGCACCATAGATGATCTCGTCCCTGCCATCTCCATCCACATCCGCAATAGAGAGATTGTGATTACCCTGGCCGCGGTAAGGGCGGTTCTGCTCTGATGCCTCTGTATCGAAGACCCACCTGAGGGTAAGCCTCCCATCCCGCCAGTCCCATGCGGCCAGGACCGACCGGGTGTAGTATCCCCTGCACATGACCAGGCTTGGCCTTTGACCATCAAGGTATGCAACCGCTGCTAGGTACCGTTCTGACCTGTTGCCATTCCCATCGCCCCAGATCTGTCTGAGCTCATCAGGTGTTGGGGCCTGGGTCGAGGGATGACGCGGCGGGATAAAGGCGGTGTTTGCCAGTACCTGGCCAGTGAGGCCATCGAAGATCGTCAGGTACTCAGGCCCCTTGAGTATGTGCCCACTTGGATCCCTATGATCTGCATTGGGGTCGCCTATGATATTGCCCTTGCCATCTACTGTCCCATCTGCAGTCTTGCACGCAACCTCTGCCCTGCCGTCGCCGTCCAGGTCATAGACCATGAATTGGGTATAGTGCGCACCTTCCCTTATGTTCCTGCCCAGGTTTATCTGCCAAAGCAGTGTCCCATCCATACTGTAGGCATGGAGTATGGGCGGGTCTGTAAAACCCCTCTGTGCATTGTCACGGCCCCTGCCTGTCATATGTATGACCAGCTCATATTCACCATCCCCATCCAGGTCACCTACCGATGCATCGCCAGGTACATAGCCCTGGGGTGTCTGCATAGGGATGCTTATATAAGGGACTGCAGGGGTGTTGGGCTCCAGGACAAATGCCTTGCTAGCCGGCTGTTCGGCGCCCATGATCACGGGCCTTACCAGATATGCGTTTCGCCGGCTCAGGTCCGCACCTTCATCAATAAACCATGTTGGACCAGTGATGGGCTGCTCATTGAGCCTGGTCGGTGGTCCATCTTGTGTGGAACGGTAGAGATTGAACGCCACCCCCTCCGGGTCTGTTGCAAGCAACCGCCAACTAACAAAAACCTTACCTTGACCTTGGTTTACTGCAACAATACCCCTATCCAACCTCTCCATCTGGCGCGGTGCAGCGATCAGGACTCCAGCAAAGAGCACGGTGGCCCTGATAACCCTTCGCCAATGTTCAAGCAAGTCATCCATATATGATCCCTTTAAGCAGTCGACTATGATAACGCATTCTATCTACATAGCTCTGGCCTCAGCAAGGAGTTGGCTTCAATTGTGATCTGCAGGCGATATAATGCCACCTATGCGGCCGATCTGATAGGATTGCATCCTCGATCTATGCATGGGTCAGTAGTAAGTACGCAAGTGGCCACGATTAAGGAGTATCAGCCATGGTAGAGCAGATGGTAGGTCAGGTCACGGACTTCTATGCCAGGCCGGTTGCCGCCGCGATCCAGTTGTCTGGAGAACTGAAGGTTGGCGACAGGATCAAGATCAAGGGACACTCTACAGACCTGGAGTTCGTGGTAGAGTCTATGCAGATCCACAACGCGCCTGTGACGCAGGCCAAGGCAGGGGATTCAGTCGGCATAAAGGTGCCAGATCGGGTCAGAAAAGGCGATCTGGTCTACAAACTGGCCTAGACTGTTTGTCCTATAGGTTGCGCTTGACTGGGCAGGTAGTGGTCATCAGACTACCTGCTATGGGTTCTATCCAGCAGTGGCATAGGTCTATCATTACAGGCCAAGCAAGGAAGCCTGCTGCAATCGCCATCAGTGCATGCCTCAGGTTGGCTAGCCATGCCTATTCGATCGGTATCAGGACACGCAATATCCTTTATGATACCGGGGTCTTGCCTGTAAGACGGATCGGCCTGCCTGTCATATCCATCGGCAACATCACTGCAGGTGGCACAGGCAAGACACCGATGGTCGTGTGGTTGTGTAAGAGATTGACCGACGATCTGGGTATAGAACCATCTGCCATCGCCATACTGACCAGGGGCTATAAGACAAGGGCAAAAAAGCAGATCGATGAGCCATCGTTACTGTCTGGGGCATGCCCTGGGGTGGCCATCTTGGTGGATCCAGACCGGGCTCGAGCTGCCAGGATGGCTTTGAAGCAAGGACTTCAGGTCATAGTTATGGACGATGGCTTTCAACACCGCAGGCTCCATCGAGATATGGATATACTCATGATCGATGGGACATGCCCATTTGGCTATGGCAGGCTGCTGCCTGCAGGACTTCTGCGAGAGCCGGTCAGCGAAATCAGGCGGGCCAAGGCCGCAGTGATCACCAGGTCCGATCTGGTCAAGCCAGGACAGATCCAGCAGATAGAGAGATCGCTCAGGGCCTTGGCACCTGGGCTGTTGATCGCCAGGGCCATACACAGGCCCATCCAGGTCAAGACGTTGGCTGGGTCTGTCATCAAGGCACATGAGCTATCAGGCATGAAGGTCTACGCATTCTGCGGCATAGGCAATCCAGATGCATTCCTTGCGACCTTGAGGGCCTTGGGGGCGTATCTGGTAGGCACACAGGTATTCGATGATCATCACCATTTCACCAGGGACCAAATCAACCAGATCTGCGAGGACGCACTCAGGTCAGGTGCCAGGTTGATTGTGACAACCGAAAAAAACTGGCTCGGACTTGAACAGGCCTGGTTCAGACCAGACCTCCCTGCTGGCTACCTTCAGGTCAGGCTAGAACTGGTGCACTGCCAGAAGGCATTGCTCCAGCTGATAGGATCTGTCTTATCAGCCTACAGGCCGGCCGGTCAGAGTTCTATGGTCTGACCTACACTCATGATCTGCACTGGACAGGCTGCCTTTTGTGCAAAGGTCTGGGCATCGGCCAAGCTGCCTACGATCGTGCCCCAATGCATAGGTATGGCCAGCCTTGGCTGGATGTGTGTGGTGGCAGTAGCCGCCTCTGTGGCATTCATGGTATAGGTCCCACCCACAGGCAGCATGGCCACATCGATCAGGCCCAGGCCCTTCATCTCATCTATCAGATCCGTATCGCCAGCATGATAGATCCTCTTTCCTGGGATCTCTATGACAAAGCCAAGCCAGTTGTTGGCCTTGGGATGGTTGGTCTTGTTGGTATTGCATGCTCGCACACCAATGAGCCTGACTGCACCCAGGTCGAGGGATTGTCCTGGCGTCAAGACTATACCCTTCCCATAAGACGAGATCACATCCGCAGGTCCGATCAATTGCGTGCCTGGCCCTGCGACCTTTGCTATATCCCCTGGAGAATAATGGTCACCATGTGAATGAGAGCACAATACGTATGTAGCATCACCAGGAGAACCGCTAATCTTATAAGGATCGACATAGATCACCACCTGGCTGGTCCAGATCTTGAATGCAGAGTGGCCCAACCACTGCAGGTGCACCTTCTCCTTGTGATCCTCAAGCCAGTGAAGTGCCAGTAGTTGTAGGTCCATTGCATCTACCTTGCAGTCACCGTTGATGTCACCAGCAAGGATGGTCTGGCAGGGCCCATTGCCGAAATAAGACTTACTGGCCTGCCAGGTACCAGCATATGCACCGATGTTCACAATACCACCATTGGGGAATGGCTCCTCACCTACAGGCAACAAGGGATCACCTGCATCTATGCATGGACTTGTGACATCATCCTGGACCCAGGTTTGGCCGGCCGGATCCCACCTGCCTGCCTGGCTCTTTAGGTGATAGTCGCCATCTATCCATCTGCCTTCCTGATCCCAATGCCCGCTGTTAGCAAAGACCGGATCTGAAGACCAGTTCCTGGCACCTACTGTTAGCTGATCGCTGTTGGCCCATATGATGCAATGGGTAATACTGACACTAGGAGGTAGCAAGGCCCCCTGCCAGTGGACCACCCCCACGCGTGCAATATTGCCGGTAACGGTGCAGAAGTTCAAGGATAGCCGGTCAGCAGCCCCAAACGCATCGCCTATCTTGATCGCCCCACCATTTGCACCAGCCTTATTACCTGCAAATATGCAATGGTCAATGGTCACGGTGCCATTGTGGGCAAAGATCCCGCCACCATGTCCACTGGATCTGTTGCCGGCGATACTACAGCCCTTCAAGGATAGCCTTGCCGAATCCCTGTTGACCAAGCCACCACCATCAGTACCTGCAACATTGCCAACGACCTGGCAGTCCTCTAAGGTGAGATCACCTGCCTTTGCCACTACCGCCCCAGCCTCCGTAAGGGCATAGTTGCCCTCGAACCTGCACCTGCTCATCCTGGGGCCTGCATTGATGCATAGAATAGCCCCACCACTCCTGCCAGCATTGGATACGAAGGAGCAGTCCAGGATGGTAGGATTGCCACCGTTTATCACCATACCACCACCGCCACCAGGGCCACCGTCGAGCCTGGGGTTGCCTGTCCTGGTCTCCAGACCACCGGTGATCACCAACCCATCCAGGATAGTGGAAGGGTCGGCGTTGTTGAGGGTGACAACATTGTAGGCATTCTCCATCCTGCTCGGCTCGGTCCACAACTGGCAGGGATCAGCCACGGTCACGTCGTTGCCGGCAAGGTCCCCGCTCAAGACCGTCCTGTACCTGCCCACATCCCTTGCATTTGGGTCTGGCCCTGCCAAACCTGCATATCCACCCCTTATCACCACCCCGCTGGGTATGGTGAACGTAGCGGTCCTGACCTGCTGGGCGGGCCTGTATGTCCCTGCTGCTACAAGTATGACGTCCCCAGCCTTGGCAACTGCCAAGGCCGCATGCAACTGCGTGAATGCGTCCTGCCAGGTTGCACCAGTGCCGCCAGAGGCAGATGGATCCACATAGATCACCTTACCTATCACAAGCTCACAACAGACCGAAAGGATGACCACTGCAAACAGGATAGTCCTTGCCTTTTTCATGCTTGTTGCCCCCTAAATTGCGGACCTGTAAAACTGGATAAGGCCATTGGTGACCTCAAGATAATATGAGACCAGTCCATATCGGCCATGTCAATATAACCTGGTGCAAAAACTACTCTTAGGCGGCCAGCATAGCCGATAACTAATAGTGCCTATGAGGTATGGAATAGCCAACCAAGGGACAAGGCAAAGACCGCCTGCACCGCCTGGACTGCGGCCATGCCCATACTGTGGGGAGATGATCAAGGCAGACGCCATCAAATGCAGATACTGCCGCGAATTCCTGGAGGACCCAAAGACCTTGCCTCAGTCAAACCATGCAGTAGCAACTGGTAAGGATGGACAGGACCATCAGGACGACCCTGACAAACCAGTGATGGTCCTTGTACCGTCCCTGTGGTCAATGACGGACTGGGTAGTGGAGGGGTTGTTGCTCATCGCCGGGGCATGGGGTGTCCTGGCCTTGCCGATCGAGAGGTGGATCACCATCTTCAGGGGACTGTCTGCACCGACACAGAGGGTAATTGCATTAGGTATCAATCTTGCCGCAGAGGGGACTATCGTATTGGTGATATTGGGTCTTATCTTGAGGGCCGCATATCTTAAGGGCACCAGGTATCAGGTGACTAGGGACCGGATCGAGTGGATCAGGGGGCTATTCAGCCGCAAGATAGACAATGTAGACATGTTCAGGGTAATAGACATCAAGCTCTACAGGTCCATCCTGGATTGCCTGACCGGTGTGGGCAGGATCACGCTCTACACAAAGGACCAAACAGACCCCAAGTTCGTGTTCGAGAAGGTCAGAGAACCTAAGAAGCTCTATGACCTGATCAAGAAGCAGTCCCTAGAGGCAGATCGACGCCAAGGGGTGGTCCATATCCAGTAACCTAGGCGGGTTTGGTACCGGCATCGGTAGGAGGTGCCTTAGGTGTGGAGCCCTCTGGCGAGACGGCCTTGACTCTCCTTGCTGCCATCAGGCCAGAGATCACTGTAACTGCCACCATGACCACATACACGATGGTCGTAAACCAAGAGCCCCACCTAGCGGTAGGCACGTGAGCAGCCTTTATCAGGACCGTACCTATGGCAAGGACCTGCGTGAACATCTTTATCTTGCCGGCAAGGGTGGCAGCAAAGTTGATCCCCTTTGCCTCAGCAGTATGTCGAATGACCGTGACGTAGCCCTCCCTCACTACAAGGATCCCGGCAACCAACCACCGGAGCAAGAATTGCACTGGGCCTGGCAGACCAAAAAGATCAGGCTGACCGATGATGGCAAAACAGATGAAGGCACCGCACACAAGGACCTTGTCCACAAGCGGGTCGACCATCCTGCCAAACCTGGTGGTGGCCACCAATCGCCTGGCCACTAGCCCATCCGCAACATCACTGATCCCTGCCACAAGAAAGACCAAGAAGGCCATGTCCAAGAACAATGCCTGGCGCGGCACATATGGGCTGTAGAGCAGCATCAGTAGGAATACCACCGCCAGGCCAAGCCTGCCCAAGGTCAGCAGATTAGGTATGTAGGTCCACATAACCGCCAGTCTACCCCCTAGCTGGCCTGCAGTCAACCTAGTAGGAAGGCCATCCAATGGCCTGCAGGCCTGCGAATTGCCTTTAGGGATTGAGAGTGCTGGGATTCGAACCCAGGACCTACGGATTAAAAGTCCGTTGCTCTACCTGCTGAGCTACACTCCCACCCTGCCTTAGGCAGGTATATCTCTATTGTGTGCCAGGCAATACCGCTTGGGCCCCGCATGACTGCCAGTCAGGCCCTGATGCTGGCCCGTCAGGATTGCCGGCACTTCCTATCGTACAGGCACGATCGCCTGGCCGCTGCACCTGAGGACCCTGCCCTGGTACCAGGCCTGTCAGGACCGCGTATTCGTGCTCTACATGGGCCCTGGTTAGGTAATCACACAGCCAACCTGCCGGCAGACCTGCAGAGGGCTGATACCAAAGACCCGGTCCGGCCCAGGAGAACACTGCCACTGGCAATAACAAACATACTGTCCTATTCATCTTATGCCTCCTTGCATAAGGCCAAGGCCCCAAAGGCCCACGACGCATGCATCCTACCAGAGAACCAACCACGATGCCATACAAAGTGAATCGGCCCGATATCGAATCTCCTTGCCTTACGACCTTGCATAGTATAAACAGATCTTGCGGATCACAAGATCGCACACTTAATTGGTGAGGCTTATGGCAAGGAAGAAAAGACCGACACCGACATCAATGGCAACCAGGGCAGTCCATGCAGGCGAGCCCAGACAGAAGTTCGCCGACTCCCTGACCACGCCTATCATCCAGACCTCTACCTTCACGTTCAAGAACAGTAAGGACATAGAGGACTATACCCGAAAGGGAAAGGACCGTTATGAATACGGCAGGTATGGCAACCCCACTGCAAGAATAGCTGAGAGGCGGCTGGCAGACCTGGAGGTGGCCGAGGACTGTGTGGTCTTCTCCTCAGGTATGAATGCCATCACCACCACGATCCTCTCGCTGGTACAGGCAGGCGACCATATCGTTATCACCGATGACTCCTACAAGAAAACACTGGAGTTCTGCAGGTCGTACCTAAAGCAATTCGCCATCGAATGCACCATCGTGCCGTTTGGGGATTACCAGGCCCTGGAACGTGCAATCCGAAAGAACACCAAGTTCATCTTCTCCGAGTCGCCCACCAACCCCTATCTGAACATATTTGACCTGGTAAAGATCAAGCAGATTGCGGACCGCCACAAGGTCTTGACCCTGATCGACAGCACATTTGCTACCCCTTATAACCAAAGGCCCCTTGAGTGGGGCATGGACCTGGTCCTGCACAGTTGTACCAAATACCTGGCAGGGCATAACGACATACTGGCAGGGGCAGTGCTTGGTAGGTCCGAACTCATTGAACCTATCCGCAATCTCCATAAGTCCATGGGCGGGATGATCGATCCTCACTGCTGCTATCTGTTGCTGCGTGGATTGAAGACATTCCCACTGCGTATCGCAAGGCAGAACGAGTCTGCACTGAAGATAGCAAGGTATCTAGAAGGTCACCCGAAGATAAAGAGGGTCTATTACCCATTCCTGGAGAGCCACCCGCACTATTCTGTCGCCACGGCACAGATGACTGGCGGCGGTGGTGTGGTGACATTCGTGACCAAGGGAAACCTGCAGTCTGCAAAGAGGTTCCTGGACGCATTGCGGCTTTGCTACATAGGACCAAGCCTTGGCGGCGTTGAGACCCTGATCACCCATCCAGGGCTGATCAGCTACTACGACTACTCTCGCAAGGAAAGATATGCCCTTGGGATCACAGACACCCTGTTTAGGCTGGCAGTAGGGATTGAGGACGTAGAAGACATAATCGCGGACCTGGAACGGGGCCTGGCAAGGATCTGACCTAGGCCTGCCTGCCGCAACACTTCTTGTACTTCTTGCCACTGCCGCATGGGCAAGGGTCATTGCGGCCTACCTTGGGCGTCTCAAGCTTGATCTGCCTGACCTTCTCTGTGGACCCGGAGGCCTCAATGGCCGCCTGCCTCTGCTGCTGGACCATGTCGAACTGGCCCAGTTGATCGTGGCTTACACGGCTGACATTCCAGACGCTCCTTACAGGGCTGCCTGTCTCGACCCTCACCTTGAATATGATATCTGTGACCCGGTCCCTTATGGTCTTGAGCATGGTATTGAACATGCGGAACCCCTCCCGCTTGTATTCCACCTTCGGATCCTTCTCTGCGAAGGACTGGGTCCAGATACTGTCCTTGAGGTGATCCATGGCATAGAGATGGTCCTTCCAGGTCATGTCGCAGACCTGGATCAGGACATACCTCTCTAGCTCAGATAGCTCCTTCCTGAAGAAATCCTGGGCGATCTCAACTAGTTGTGCCTCATCCAGATCCTGACCATTGACGGCTGCATCGAACCTCTGGTTGAACCAACTGGCGAACTCGTCCGGCTGTAACTGCGAACGTCTTTGCCTGATCTGTTCTACCAGACGGCCGTCAAGATAGGCCCTATTCAATTCGAGCAGTTGTTCCCTGATCGCCCTTTCCGACATGGACTGCAACTGCTCGGCAGTAAGCTCTGTTCCAAATCTCTTGTTGGCCCACTGGGCCAGCTCTTGATATGGATAGACCTCCTTTGCCTGATGACCTGCGATCATGCTGAGGGCAAGATCGACAGGGTATTCTATCTCCCTCTGTCTGTACCTAGCCTTTGCCTGATCAACCAGCAATTGATACGCCTGATCAGGCTTGATGCCCTTGAGCTGGTCAGGTGCGAGCTCTATCCCGAACTTCCCCCTTACCCACTCTGCCAGCCTCCTTGTGGCAAAGCCATCTGCAAGGAATAGGCCAAGCTGTGCACAATCCCTCTTATCCACCTGCTCCTGTGACGCTTGCACCAGCATCTGTTCGATCTGGTCATAGGTCTGGCTTCTGATCTTGCCGACACTGAGATTGACCCGAAAGGCACTCATGGCCCACTGCTTGAGGCCATCTAGATCCCAGGTATCAGGATCCGACTGATCTTCCATGTACTCACCCAGAGACATCGTGACCTTGGCAGAGACCGCCTCCTTGGCCTTTTCCTTTATCAGCTGTTCTATCTGCTCCTTTTTGAGCCCTTCCAGATCCGACGGCCCCAGCTCCACATCAAAGGTCTGCCTAGTCCACTCCACTATGCACCTATGTGGATATTCTGGGTCCAGCATGTTTTCGCAGGCCTCTTTTATGACAGACTCGATCATATCCAGGATGATCGATTTGAGCCCCTTGCCTGCGAGTATCTTCCTTCGCATGGCATAGAACGTCTTCCTTTGGTAGTCCATCACCTCGTCGTATTCGAGCAGGCTCTTGCGGATCTCAAAGTTCCTCTGCTCTACCTTCTTCTGCGCACGCTCGATACCCTTGCTGATCCTTCGGTGCACGATAGGTTCGCCCTCATGCCAACCTATCCAGGTAAGTGCCTTTACCGTCCATTCTGGGGCAAATATCCTCATCAGGTCGTCATCAAAGCTGAGGAAGAACTGGCTCGAACCTGCATCCCCCTGCCTGCCGGCCCGGCCCCTCAACTGATTGTCTATACGCCTTGCCTCGTGCCTTTCGGTGCCGATTATGTGCAATCCACCTATCTCGGCCACGCCAGGTCCAAGCTTTATGTCCGTGCCACGGCCTGCCATGTTCGTGGCAATGGTGACATTGCCTCGGACCTTTCCATCCCTGCCGATGTGCTGCTGCCCGGCCTTGGCCACGATCGCCGCCTCCCTGGCATGGTGCTTGGCATTTAGGACCTCGTGCTCGATGCCGTATCGCCTGGTCAACATCTCTGAGAGCAACTCACTCTTCTCTATGCTGATGGTACCTATCAATAGAGGCCTGCCCTGGCTGGATATCTTGTTGATCTCCTCCACTATCGCATTGAACTTCTCCCTCATGGTCTTGTATATCACGTCATCGTAGTCCTTGCGGATGCAGGGCTTGTTCGGAGGTATCACCACAACCTCAAGGTTATAGATCTTTTGGAACTCCTCTGCCTCTGTGGCTGCTGTGCCTGTCATACCAGCGATCTGGCCATAGAGCCTGAAGAAGTTCTGCAGGGTGATGGTGGCAAGGGTCTGCGTCTCCTCCTTTATCTGCACGCCCTCCTTTGCCTCCACCGCCTGGTGCAGGCCATCCGACCACTGGCGACCATGCATGAGTCGGCCGGTAAACTCATCGACGATGACGACCTTCCCATCCATCACCACATAGTCCTTCTCCCGTTGAAAGACCACATGGGCACGCAGGCCCTGCTCCAAAAGGTGCGGCCATTCAATATTGGAGCCGGTAAAGAAAGAACCCAATCCCGCCAGTTCCTGGGCTGCAGTGATGCCCTCGTGGGTCAGGTGCACCGCCTTTCTGTCATGCTCGACTTCATAGTATTGTACTGCCTTTGCAAGCTGCGCCTTGGCCTTCTCCAACTCCTCTTGCAGGTGGTCGATCCTCTCTTGGACCCGATCTATGGCCTTCTGGTCCTTGGACTTCTTGGCCTCTGACAACTGGCCTTGGGCGTTGGCGATCTCCCGCTCGATGGTATCTACTTGTCTTGTGAGCCGGTCGTAATCCGCCTGCCTGGCGATCAAGGCCCTGGCCACCTGGTCGGCCTTCTTGTACCGAGTTACGTCATCAAAGGCAGGCCCTGAGATGATCAATGGGGTCCTTGCCTCGTCTATCAGGATGGAATCAACCTCATCGATGATCGCATACTCCAGGAGCCCTTGAACCATCTGGTCCAAGGAGGCCTTCATGTTGTCCCTCAGGTAATCAAAACCGAATTCATTGTTGGTCCCATAGGTGATGTCACACTGGTATTGGCTTCGCCGCTCAGGGCCCCATGTGTCCATATCCGCCTGGATCACGCCCACGGTCAGGCCAAGGGCCCTGTATATCGGCCCCATCCATTCGGCATCTCGCTTGGCCAGATAGTCGTTTACCGTCACTATATGGACCTTGCATCCGGTCAGGTGGACCAGGTATGCGGCCAAGGTGGCCACCAAGGTCTTGCCCTCACCTGTGGCCATCTCCGCTATCTTGCCTTCGTAAAGGACATTCCCGCCGATAAGCTGCACGTCAAAGTGCCTCATCTGCACGGTCCGCCTGGCGGCCTCCCTGACCACAGCAAAGGCCTCAGGCAGGATGTCCTCTGGGCTCTTGCCTGAGGCAAGGGCAGCCTTGAATTCGTTGGTCTTTGCCTTTAGGGCCTCATCGTCGAGTGCCTGTACCTGCTCTTCGTATTGGCCTGCCTTCTTGGCAATGGCCATATAGGCCTTTATGAGCCGCTCATTCCTCGAGTAACGCTTAAATAGCTTGTTTATCACAGAACTGAGGATCATAATCTATTCGGAGTCCCTTTTACGCAGGACGATCTCTGGGCCGACCCATCGACAGTGCCGGCCATATAGGACCAAATATCCTCCACCCATCCACATAAGTCAAGCTGCATCAGCACCTGCTGTACAGACAGGATCGAAGGGCTTATAATGCATCCTTTGTCGATGTCAGCAAAGATCATAGACGGCAGGCACATCGCCGAACAGATCAAGACCCGTATAAGGGCCAAGGTCCAGCAGTTGGCCGAGACAGGCCTAAACCCTGGCCTGGCAGTGATATTGGTCGGCGAGGACCCTGCCTCTATATCATACGTGACGGCCAAGCAGAAGGCCTGTCAGGAGGTCGGCATACGCTCCTTTGATCACCGCCTGCCCGCCTCCACCACACAGAAACAGCTCATGGCCCTCATAGCCGAGCTGAACCACAACCACCAGGTCCACGGGATACTGGTCCAACTGCCATTACCATCCCACATAGATACCCATGCGGTGATAGAGGCGATTGACCCCAACAAGGACGTGGACGGCTTTCATCCCATAAACGTAGGCAGGCTGGTCATTGGACAGGGGAGGCTATTGCCTTGCACGCCAAGGGCAGTGGTGGAGCTGCTGATAAGTAGCCAAGTAGAGCTAGAAGGTGCACACGTGGTGATCGTAGGCCGCAGCAATATCGTAGGCAGGCCCCTTGCGAATATGCTCTTACAGAAGGCCAAGACCGGTAATGCCACTGTAACGGTCTGTCATTCCAGGACAAAGGACATCTCAGTCCATACCAGACAGGCAGATATATTGGTCGCTGCTATGGGCAGTCCCAATACCATCACTGCAGATATGGTCAGGCCAGGGGCGGTGGTCATCGATGTGGGCGTAAACAGGATCCCAGATCCAGGCCGCAAGTCTGGCTACAGACTTGTTGGGGACGTGGACTTTGAGGCGGTAAAGGAGGTGGCCTCCATGATCACGCCAGTGCCTGGTGGGGTAGGGCCTATGACCATCGCAATGCTGCTTGCCAACACCGTCCTGGCAGCCACATTCCAGCAATAGGTCCCTGCCGTACTGCATCCCTTGCCCTTTTGGCCACCTGTCATCCATTCCTATATTTTGTTTAGCCAGCCTCGATCCCTTCGGCCGGCAGTGCCAGGGGTCTTGGTTGCGCACCTAAAGGGGGTTTTTTGGATGTTCGGCCTTAGAAGAAGGCGGATACACGCAATAGGGGTGGATATGACCAGGCAAGGGATCAGGATCGCCCAACTTGCCGAACAGGGCAATATACCCGGCCTTTTGGCCGGTACCTGGACCGCCAGGCCTGAACAGATCCAACCAAATACAGAGGATTGGTACAGGTGGGCCACTCAGGCCATTCGACAATCCCTTTCTAGCGGTCCATTCAAGGGCAAGGCGGCTGTGGGGACGCTAAGACCGGACCAGGTAGTGGTTGAGACCATGAGGATCCAGGCAAGTGATGACCCGAAGGCAGATGAGGCGGTCTTGGCCAGGCTCCGTGGCCCATCAGGTCAGAGGTGGACGGCCCAGGATGCCTTGGTTCGCTTCCTGCAGATCGACCAGCAGGTCAGCCTTGTCATGGCTGCGGAGCGGAGGCTAATAGATGCAACCCTGGCCATCATGGAAGGGGCAGGGCTGGATCCAATGGCCATCATCCCCTGGCCCCAGGCCCTTGCAGCGTGTTACGCCAGGTTCTTTGGCCGTAGACAATCAGACCTCCAGGCAGTCGTGATCCTGGTCTATTTTGAGCCAACCCAGACCGAAGTGGTCATATGCCGCCACGGCATGCCACTATTTGCCAGGTGCATGCCTATCGGAACGGACAATCTGGCCGAGCCAGCGGCAATCGACAGCCTGGTCTCTGAGATTACTGCATGTAAGAGGGACCTTGCAAACCTCCTGGCAACCGACCACCCAACACGTGTGATATTCTTCACCGCTCAGCCCGAACACAGGGATGCATGCATCGCCATTGCCAAACAACTGCAACTGCAGGCCCAGCTTGCGGATTGTCTGGCTGCCATCCAGATACCAACAGGCCTTGGTCCGCAACTACAGCGGAACGGACTTGACAGGCGGGCATGCCCTGACGGGTGGGCCATGGCATTCGGGCTGAGCCTCAGCCTGGCCAATTGAGGAGGCACAAGACAGATGGCTAACGTAAACTTCGTTCCAGACGACTACCTGCGGCAGGCCAGGTCCCAACAGACCAATGTGTTCTACATCAGCCTCTTGCTGATCGTGATGATAGGCCTGGCCAGTGCCTTTGGTGTCATAAAGGTCAGACAGCGGGCATGTGCAGCACAGGAGGCCTTGGTTGACACAAAGGCAGGGCGGATGCGCGAGCAGATACAGCGATTCGATCAGCTTCAGGCCAAACGAAGGGACATGATGAAGGCCGCCCTGGTAACGGCCGAGCTGATAGAGCCCATACCTACCAGTATTATCCTGGCCTCATTGACAAACGAACTGCCGACCGGCACAAGCCTACTTGAGGTAAGGCTTATTAAGAAGGAGGTCGAGCCACCCAAGAATGATAAGGCCTCAAACCAAAAACAGGCCAAGACCCAGGCCAAGCCACAGAACCCGCAGCCAGCCCAGCCTGCAGTAAAGGGTTCGCAGATACAGGTCGACATAGCAGGACTTGCGCCATCAGACCTGGAGGTGGCTGCATATATAGAGAGATTGGCTGCCGGACCTGTCTTCAGGTCTGTGATACTGCTTGAGTCCAAGGACCATAGCGGTAAGGAGAGGTTGCCATTGCGTGAGTTCAGACTGCGGGCCACCGTGCCTGCTGATATACGTCTGACAGACGAGGACCTGCTGCAGATAAGGCAAAAGGCACAGGTCTCGGTGAATAGTTTCTAAGACGGGAGGGCACCTAAGATGTCTAGTGGGGCCAGACACGTGCTATTCTTTGGATTGCTGATGGGTCTGTCTATTGCAGGTTATCAATTCATGATAAGGCCATCAAATGCCCAGCTTGCTGCTGCAAAGCAAAGGGTAGAGGCAAAACTCGCAAAACTGGCAGAATTCGAGAAGGCAACTGCCAAGGTCCAGGATATCAATAAACAGATGGCACAGATAGACCAGGCAATCGCCTTCTTTGAGAGCAAGCTACCGCCAAGCAGCCAGATCCACAAGGTCCTCGAACAGGTCACGTTGATAGCACAAAGACACAACCTTGATCCCAAGACGATCCGTACACTGGCCCGCAAGGACAGCGACGCCTATGTGGAACAGCCTCTTTCGCTACAACTGGAGGGGAACTTCAACGCCTTCTATAGCTTCTTACTAGAGCTGGAGCGCCTGCCGAGGATCATCAGGGTCTCCAAGATGGACCTTGTCAAGGTCAAGGACCAGAATGCCGGAATCATAACCGCCGATCTTGTAATCAGTATCTTCTTCCAGCCGAGCAAGGCATAAAGGGGAGTAAACCATGCTTGCATTCATGACAGATAATCAGGATAGCCCAAACAATGGATCTGCTGGGCCTACGCCTGCAGAATCCAAGGTGGATCCTGCGCCTTCGCCAAAGGCCCGCAAGGCACGGCAGACCTCGCTGGTCCTGATGGTCCTCTTCTGCATAGGGGCCATTACGCTGTTCTTGATGATCAAGAAGGCACAGCCCCAAGCTGCAAGTGCATCTACAGCAAAGGATGAACAGTCCCAGATAGAGGCTGCCATAAAACGGCTGACAGGTCTTAGTGACGAGCTTGCCACACATATGGACCACGTCATGCAGCGATTCCGCCAGCTCTCAGAGGTAGCCCAGGTGACTGTAGACCAGCTAGTCAAGAACCCATTTGAACTCGAGTTGATGGCAGGCCTTGCACCACAGGTCGAAGTGAGCGACCCTCCTACAACTGAACCCAATACTACAACCTCTGAACAAGAAGTACAGGCAAGGATCCAGGCAGAGCAAGAGAGGATCCGGCTTGCTGAGCTTGCTGCCAAACGGAGGGCAGAAGAGGCCGCTAGGATGCAGATAAGACAATCTGCCACTGCCCTGAGACTGCAGGGCATCTTCTGCGGGGCCGAAAAGTTTGTATGTGTCTTGGATGGGCAACTACTGACCGTTGGCCAGAAGATAAAAGGCTTTGAGGTCATTGGCATAAGGCCGGAATCTGTGGATCTGCGTTGGCCAGAACCGGAGATGACGTTTACATTGAAGATAGCAGAATGAGACTTCCATTCCTACACCCTAAGAATCAAAGGGCCGCTGAGGATCTGGCTAACCAGGCCCTGCCGATAGACCCTGACCAGGTCCAGGGCCTTTGTGACCTCTATACCCCAGACCCACAGGATATCCAAACCAATCGGGGTAGGGATGTGGCAGATGTCCTGCTGGAACAGGGAAGGATCTCACAGGACACATATCAGTCGCTGCGCCAACAACAGGTCCTTGATCCGCTCTGTGACCCTGCAGCCTGGTTGATCAGGCAAAAACTGACAACGGCCGCAGATGTCCAGCAGGCCAAGGCAGAACTCCACGGCCTTAGGTTCCAGCAGATCCGACCAAGTGATCTGGACAAGAGCGTGTTGGAAAGGCTGCCACAGGATTTTATGCTAAGGTCCAGGATACTGCCGGTGCGGATCGAGGATGAAACATTGGTAGTAGCCACATCTGAGCCTGAGAATACCTTTGTGCTGGAAGAGGCAAGGAGGCTGGCAAAGATGGATATAAGGCCTGTGGTATGCATGCCTGAGGACATAGAGGCCGTCTGCAGTACACTCAACGACCAACAGACCGATTATGACATAGATGGTATCATAAGCGACATGGCCGACATCGAGGTGGTACAAGATCAACAAGAACATTATGAAGACCTCGAGCAGATGGCCGGTCAATCACCTGTGATAAAATTCGTCAATTACCTCATAAGCAATGCCCTAAGGGAGGGAGCAAGCGATATACATATTGAGCCTAAGGACAAGGTCTGCAGGATTAGATACAGGATAGATGGCGTATTGTTTGATGCAAAGCAGGCCCCGATAAAGATGCATGCTGCCATCGTCTCCAGGATAAAGATCATGGCCAACCTCGACATCTCCGAAAGGAGGCTGCCTCAGGATGGGAAGATCTCTGCGATCGTAGGCGGAAGGCCCGTAGATCTGAGGGTCTCGACCCTTCCTACCAGCCACGGCGAGAAGACAGTAATAAGGATATTGGATAGTAATTCTATCATACTTGACCTTGAGCAGCTTGGTA
Organism: Sedimentisphaerales bacterium; assembly: GCA_029907605.1. Taxonomy (GTDB): domain Bacteria; phylum Planctomycetota; class Phycisphaerae; order Sedimentisphaerales; family Anaerobacaceae; genus DTPU01. The sequence continues at coordinate 7,905 of JARYLO010000020.1, read as the reverse complement.
TGCAACCGGATGTCTGTGAGGCATTCCGCAGGCAGATACAACTGCCACATGGGATACTCCTGGTGACAGGGCCCACCGGTTCCGGAAAGAGTACCACCCTGTACACGGCATTGAGACACATGGACGGAGATAAATTGAACATCTCTACCGTTGAGGACCCAGTAGAATACCAATTGGATTTCTGCAACCAGGTCCAGGTAAATGAGAAGATAGGCCTGACCTTTGCCGCTGCCCTGCGAAGCCTCTTGAGACAGGATCCTGATATAATCATGGTCGGCGAGATCAGGGATGCAGAGACCGCACACATCGCCGTTCAGGCCGCATTGACAGGCCATCTGGTCCTTTCTACATTGCACACAAACGACGCACCCAGCAGTGTCACCAGGTTGGTAAACATAGGGATCGAACCATACCTTATAGCTGCATCACTGAATGCAGTATTGGCACAGCGGCTGGTCAGGAGGATCTGTCCTGCCTGCAAGAGACCATCCAGCATCACAGACAAACTGCGACCCATCCTGGAACGTGCAGGGATCGGCCAAGAGGAGGTCTTCCAGGGTGCAGGTTGCGGCAGGTGCCGTGGCAGCGGCTACAGCGGCCGCATAGGCATCTACGAACTACTGATCGTGGACGACAAGCTCCGCGAGCTGATCACTGCTGACCCATCTGTGACTGCGATGCGGAAGGCATTTAGGGATAGCGGCGCAGCGAGCCTGTTCGAGGATGGGATGAAGAAGGTCAAGGCAGGTCTGACCACCATCGAAGAGGTCTTGAGGGTCACTCAGGAGGATACCCCCTTCGAACCAATCACGTAACAGATCGACGTTTGACTTGTTCATCGCTGATGGAGGGTCTTGAACTATGATAGACATAACGAGCATACTGGCAGCAGCGGTAAGGCACCAAGCTAGCGACGTGCACATTAATGTGGGTCTTCCGCCGGTACTCCGCAAGAACACCGAGCTGATCGACATGGACCTGCCGCCTGTGACACAGGAGGAGGCCAGGGAGCTGGTCCTGGGGCTCGTTGGGCCAGAACGTTTCAAGGAGTTTCAAGAGAAGCGGGACCTAGATTTCTCAACCACTATACCCGATGGTACCAGATTCCGAGTAAATGCACATTATCAGCGGAATTCCATCGCGTTATCATTCAGGATCATTCCCAAACAGACACTGACCTTGGAGCAACTGAATCTCCCTCCGATAATAAAAGAGCTCACTGAACTACCCAGGGGCCTTGTATTGGTCACAGGCCACACAGGTGCTGGCAAGAGCACCACCCTTGCCGCCATGATAGGGATGATCAATTCCAAGTACTGTAAGAGGATAATCACGCTGGAGGATCCTATAGAATATCTATTCGAGAATGACAAATGCATGATAGAACAGAGGGAGATCGGGTTTGACTGTCCGTCCTTTGCCTCTGGCCTCAAGCATGTGCTGAGGCAAGATCCTGACGTGATCATGGTCGGCGAGATGCGGGACCTGGAGACGACCAGCTTCACCATCACTGCAGCGGAGACCGGTCATCTGGTCTTCAGTACCCTCCATACCATCAATGCCCCTCAGACCATAGAGAGGATCATAGACATCTACCCAGCCTCACAACAGAATCAGATCAGGGCCATGCTAGCAAATACGTTGCAGGCGGTGATCTCACAGACACTGTTTAGTAGGATCGACAGGCCTGGCATGGTCCCATGTGTAGAGATACTGCTTTGTACGCCAGCTGTCAGGAACTGCATAAGAGAAAATAGGATCTACGAGATCCCCAATATCATAGAGACCTCACGGCGGCTCGGGATGCAGACCTTGGATCACAGCATAGCCCAGATGTACTTCAAAGGGTACATAGACCGGCTAGATGCCATAAGCTGGGCAAGCAACCCTGCCAGGATGGAGAAGTTGCTGTTACCGGAAAACAAGGCCAGATTCATGCAAGAGACGGCCGTGTCAGTTGGTGTCCAATAGATTGGAGCTGACGATGTTAGGACGGTCCACATCTGCCCTAGCTGTACCAGCCCTTAACAGGCAAGGCTCGGCTCCAGGCACGCCAATACTTGAGAGGATCTCGAATATCAAGGTGGAGTTTGGGCCGAGCCGCAAGGATATCCTTGCCTTTACGAACCAACTGGCGGTGATGGTCAGGGCTGGGATCAGCCTGCCTGAGGCATTGGAATCCATCGCCTGCCAGACCGAAAACCAAAGATTCAGGCGGATTATCGAGCGGATAAAGACCGACATAGAATCTGGCATGAGCCTCTCATCTGCGCTCGCGCAGCATCCGAATGTGTTCAACAACCTATATGTGAACATGGTTGCTGCAGCAGAGGTATCAGGTTCACTTGGTGAGATGCTCCAGAAGCTGGCAGAGTACCTAGACCAGGAGGCAGCCACCAGATCCCAGGTCAAGGGGGCGATGGTCTACCCTGTGATCATCGCAACCATGGCGGTCCTTGTGACGATCTTTCTGCTGTGCTTTATCCTGCCCAGATTCATGGCCATATTTGCAGGAAAGGAGCACCTCTTGCCAAGGCCCACTAGAATGCTGATGGCTGCCAGTACGTTCATGAGGTCTAATTGGTACTTCCTGGTCCCTGCGGTCTTTGCTGCAGGCTGGGGTTTCTACTTCTTTATCAATACTGCATATGGCCGGACCTGGTGGGATATGGTCAAGCTCAGATTGCCTCTCATAGGCAAGCTGTGCCGCTGCCTCTATATCACCAGGACCTTGCATACCATGGGTGTACTGGTAAGGGCTGGGGTACCTATACTGAACACGCTGGCCATAACCGCACAGATAGCCGGCCATACCCAGTACCGCCGGATGTGGCTCTCTGTGCACAACGATGTCAAACAGGGCAAGAAGATAGCAGAGGGGCTTGCCCGCTGGCGCCTGCTACCCAGCGGTGTGCATGCCATGATACGCAGCGGCGAGGAATCAGGCAATCTGGGACAGGTGCTCAGGGATATCTCTGCCTTCTACAGTAGGGAGCTTGCGACGATCATAAAGGTCTCCACGAGCATGATCGAGCCGATCATGATCGTGGCAATGGGACTGTTGGTAGGATTCATCGCCATGAGCATCATCCTGCCTATATTCAAGATGTCCAGTCTGGTGATGGGCAAATGAACACGCAAAGGGGCTTTACCCTCATCGAGGTCTTGATGGCCGTTATCATCATAGGCCTTGCCATTGCAGGGCTGGTAGGGGCGAACCGCGCGTATACCATGGCCAATGGTACTGGCTGGGATCTGACAAGGTCCGAGTTCCTGATAGAACAGATAAGGGAACTGACCATGACCTTACCTGTAGCTGATCCGCAGAGTGGGCAGATTACCTTTGGACCAGAGTCTGGTGAGACATTGGCCAGCTATGACGATCTGGACGACCTGGACGGCTGCCTCTTCGACCCGCCCATAGATGCAAGGAGGAACAGGCTCACATACATGGCAGGTCTTGGCCAGATGATCACCGTCTGCAACGTAGATCCAAAGGACCTGGACAAGATCGTGGCGGACCATGGCTCTGACTTCGTACGTATCACTGTTCAGATCATCAAGGCTGGCAAGGTCATCGATTCCTGTACATGGTTGAGGACCAGGTATTGACTATGTCGGATCAAGAAAGAGGTATGACACTTCTCGAGCTACTGGTGGCACTGGCCATCTCTGCCCTATTGATGACCGCATTGGCCGCGGCATTCAATGCCTCTGTGGTAAGCTTTACACAGAACCATCAGATCCAGCAGACCGTCACGAGGGCAAGGCAGGCCCTAACTCGCATTACCACAGAGTTGAGGACTGCCGCATACGTAGACCCCGATCAGGACCCAAACCTCTGCTCACTGGAGAGGCCGGACGGCCAGGGCATAACCTTCGAGTACAGAGCCCAACAGAAGGCCCTTTACCTGGTGACAGGCCAAGGGAACGAGTACCTATTGTGCGACAACATCCCCTCCATGGCCTTCCTAAAGACCCCAACGGCTGATGGGGCCAACTGCCGGCTGGTCACCATCGCCATCACCGTGCAGGCCGGCAGCTCCACCCAGACCTTCTCTGCCGCAACTGCCCTACGTCGGAACCTCTAAAAATGGCTTGATCAACAGGCCTCATTGCACGATACTGGTGCTGCACGGGCGGTTAGCTCAGTTGGCTAGAGCGCCAGCTCGACACGCTGGAGGTCACAGGTTCAAGTCCTGTACCGCCCAATGGTATTCACAGTGTCCTGCCTTGCAACATATTTGGCAGGCCCATCTTCTTGCGATACGCCGAAGGGTTCATGCCCATCTGTCTCCTAAAGCACCTGGATAGGTTACTGGCATCCGGGTAGCCCAAGAGCGTGGCGATCTGGAATACGGTCAGGTTTGTATTGATCAGCAACTGGGCCATCTGGTTGACCCTGGAGCTCTGTATCTCCTGATGAACAGATCTGGAAAGCACGTGCCTGAACCGCTGCTGCAAGGTCCTCTTGGATAGTCCCACTGCCTTCGCCACATCAGAGACCTGTATGGGCTGCCTGGAGTGGGCATGAATGAACCTGACTGCCTCCGCCACCTCTCTGTCCTCGACCGCAAAAATGTCGGTCGAGTGCCTGGTCACCACGTGCGTAGGCAAGACATGTACCTGCCTGTCATTGGGACCAACCAGCTGGCCATGCATCAGCCTGTCCAGGATCCTGGCCGCCTCGAAGCCGGCCCTCTCTGTGCCCAATGCGATACTGGAAAGCTGGGGATAGGATAGACCACATACCAACTCGTCATTGTCAACCCCCAGGATGGCCACCTCGTTAGGCACGGCGAACCCTGCGATCTTACATGCAGCCAGCACATCCTGGGCCCTGTCGTCATTTCCTGCCATCAGTGCGATCGGCCTTGGCAGGGTCCGCAGCCAGTCTGCAATGATGGGCTGCTCCTGGCCTGGGGCATAGGACCTGCGGGCCCTGGGCCGGCAGTACACAAAGACCGGGTAGCCGGCATCGGTGACCGTGCGGCAGAAGTTCTCCTGCCTGGACCTAGACCATATCACATCCTCAAAGCCGCAATATGCAAACCTGCGGAATCCCCTGCCTAAGAGGTACTCAGCGGCCATCCGCCCCACCGCCACCTCATCGGTGACGATCCGGCAAACCCTGCCGACCGGCTCCTGGATCCCGCAGACCATCGCTGGTAGGCCCAGGTCCAGGATGACCTTTATCACCCCCCTATCCCAGGTGTGGGCGATCAGGCCATCTGCCCCAAGGGAACGCATCCAGCTAAACGATTGCAGAGACCCCTTCTGGTAGACCTGCGGCTCCATACAGAATAGCCACGGCCCATGCAGGTTGGAGTATTCCACGATCCCCTTTAGCAGCCCCCTGCCGAATGCCCTAGACTTCTCTATCAGCAATATCACCTTCGGTATATGCGACATAAACGCCCTTGCCCTTTGATGCGCAAAATGACGTATCTTTTGCGCGAAATTACAGGGACCTGTGCCCGATAAATAATAGTATAATACAAACCTGGCTGCCATGCGCCATAGCTAGTTAGACACATGTCCTTTCGGGCATCTGTAGAAGGTATCTGGCCTGTGGCTGGCCGCAGGAACAGACAGGCCAGTGGAGACGTCATTGCTGATAGGGTTGCTGGCTGACCAGTGGCGATCTAGAAGGTATTGGCACTTTTTAAGGGGTTTTCTGGGGCTATGAAGAGAAGGGCATTCACACTGATAGAGCTGCTTGTGGTGATAGCGATAATAGCGATACTGCTGGGCATATTGCTTCCGTCCCTTCGCAGGGTCAGGGAGCAGGCGAGGATTACCGGCTGCCTTGGTCATCTACGGCAGTGGGGTATCATCTTCCAAACCATCGCTGCAGACAACGAGGGCAGGATTGCCAGGGGCATCGACGGGACGCCTGGCTATTGGTGGCCTTGCTTCCTACCGATCAAGCTGCAGGACTGGCGGGAGAACAAGATCTGGTTCTGTCCTACCGCCCAAAAGCCGGTCTCAGAGATGAATATCGCCAACGCAAATATATTCAACGGCTGGGGTATATTCGGCGGTAGAGGACCATGGTATAGGCAAGGTTACCAGGTGGATTCCCGGGTTGCTAGCCAGGTCCCTGATTGCGGGATAGCGGGCAGCTTCGGGCTCAATGGGTACTTTATACCCATCTCCGGGTCTTATCAGAGCGGGGTACCTGGGTCATCAGGCTGGGGAGGGCTGCACAGGGTCCAACAGCCCAACCGGATCCCCTTGATGGTCGACGCCTTGCGATTTGACCTCTGGCCTACCCCAGACGAAGGACCCTACCCCAACGAGGGCGACGCCTGGGATGCAGGCGGTGGTAACAGGCATATGCCACGCTGTTGCATCAACAGACACGGTGGCTTCGTCGGCATGGTCTTTGCCGATGGACACGCCAGGAAGGTAGGCCTCAAGGAGCTGTGGACCGTCAAGTGGCACAAGACCTTCAATACTGCAGGTCCGTATACATTGGCCGGCAGGGGTGGAGGTTCGATCAACTGGCCAGGGTGGCTGGCAAAGTACCCAGATTATTGACAGAAGGACACACCAGCTCAGAAAAGGAGGGTAGTAGCAGGCTGTAGGTAGCGGAAACCAGACTACAGTTTGCAGGCACTGTAACTGTGTGTGGATAAAGAAAGGAGGTGAGAAGGCCGACAAGATCAATAGCACAGAATCCAAGACCCATAACCTAGGTAGTCCTTGAATGCCCTCTCGAAAAAAGGCAAGTTACAGATAAAGGAGGAAAGGATATGACAAGAAGAACAAGCATCTGGGTCCTTGCCGTGGGGATCCTGGCCGTGGCGGTTACCCCCTTTGTCCATGGCTTTAACCCCAACACGGACTCCAGCCTGATCGGCTGGTGGAAGCTAGATGAGACCTCAGGCACCATCGCCCGCGACTCAAGCAGGAATGCCAATCATGGGACGCTCATGGGCGATCCGGAGTGGGTAGCTGGCAAGATAGGAGGTGCCCTCGCATGTGATGGGAGCGGTGACTATGTAGATGTACCGACCGCCGCTAGTCTAAGACCGCCGTCTGTGACGCTGGCCACATGGGTCTGGTTCAACACCACCAGTGGCAGACAGGACTTCCTGTCCAAGAGCGATGATTATGCATTATCGATGAACGAATGGGGATCCGATAACAAGGTCCGTGCCATTGTCACAAGCGGCGGTGGCTGGTCTGTGGTCGCTGGCGCAACGGCCCTCTCCCCTAACCAGTGGTACCACCTGGCATTGACCTTCGATGACGCCAGCAGGATGCTCAGGATCTACCTAGATGGTGTGCAGGATGGTGAGCTGAGTGTCCCAAATGGGCTTGAACACAGGATTGGAGGTGGTCTGACGATCGGGACATACCAAACCCGCTATCTCAATGGCATGATCGACGACGTGAGGATCTACGACAAGGCCCTTTCCCAGCAGGAGTTGGCACTTGTCATGACAGGTGGACTTGAGCCAGGCCTTGCCTCATCGCCCAGCCCAGAGGATGGGGCTACGGATGTGCCAAGGGATACTACACTATCATGGGCCCCTGGCCAGTACCCAGGCAAGCACAATGTCTACCTTGGGACCAGCTTCGATGACGTCAATGCGGCATCTGTTGCACAACCCATGGGTGTGCTGGTCAGCCAGGGCCAGACTGCAACGACCTACAAGCCCGGATCCACCCTCAGTTATGGCCAGCAGTACTATTGGCGTGTGGACGAGGTGAATGCAAACGATGGCTATGTGTGGAAGGGCATGATCTGGACCTTCACGGTCGAACCCTATAGTTACAAGGTCACACCAGTCAAGGCCACTGCCTCAAGTGTCTACAAGGCAACCGCCCAACTGAACACAGGTCCAGAGAAGACCATCGACGGCTCTGGCATAAGTGGCGATGCACATGGGACCA
>JARYLO010000209.1 GCA_029907605.1 Sedimentisphaerales bacterium | reverse complement strand
GACTCCTGCCCCGCCAAGCACGCCAAGCAGATCTGCATAGATGATCAGGAAGGGGGTCAACAGGACCGAGGCCAGGACCCTGGGGGCCACGAGGTACCTCATAGGGTCTACTCCCATGCTCCTGACCGCGTCGATCTGTTCGGTGACATTCATGGTGCCCAGCTCTGCGGTCAAGGCACCTCCTATCCTGCCTGCCAGCATGACCGCAGCCAACACCGGTCCAAGCTCCTTGACTACAGAGATATTTATCAGTACCCCGAGCCTCTCCTCCAACCCCAGATTGGCCAACTGGTCGAAGCTCTGGATAGCAAGTGTCATTCCCACGAACGCACCAGTGACCATGATGACCGGCACACTCCTGACCCCTATCTGATGCATCTGTGTCCAGACCAACCTGTGGATGCCCCTTGTGCCCCAGCTGGTCAAGGAGACCCAGAGCGCAGAGCCTATAAACCTGGCTCCAGTGCCGATCCTCTCACACACTCGTATTAGGTAGGATAGATAACCAGTAGCAGCCATCTGTGAGCGATTTTACCTGAACGAAGGATCGATTCAACAGGGCCCACAGATTCGATGGCCCCGGCCAGTTATAGGACTGCGGGTAAATGCCAGGAAGGCCTAAAGAAAGCACAGGAGTGATCGATATGTATAAAAGATATTGCCCAGATACTCAGTAAAGGGGCACTAGATGGAAGAATGGAGAACACGGTGAATTGATAGGAAGGGATCAATGGTTGAAGATCAGGTTCTGGTGAGGCTCTTGAGTTCGTTGTTGGACGGGGATCGAAGGGCAAGCAAGCAGGTTGTGGAGGAGATCCTACAGAGGGGCGTACCTGCCCATAATGTCTACCGTAGTGTCATCTGGCCTGTGGTGACTACCCTGGAGAAACTGATGCGCCAGGAGAGGATATCGCCTGTGCAGGAGCACATGGCCATCAGGGCCCTGGCTCAGATCGCAGATCAACTGGAGAACAAGCTGCCCAGACGGCCTAGGACTGGCAAGAAGGTGGTGATCTGCTGTGGTGAACAGCAATGCCAGGAGCTTGGGGCAGCATTGATAGCAGACATATTCGAGAGCGAGGGGTGGGATGTGAGGCTACTGGGCGGGGGCCTTAGCAACGATGACATGTTGGGTTTTGTGCACGAATATGCACCAGATATCCTCTTGATCTATGGGATCAGGGGAAAGGATGCGCCTAGGGTGCGGCAGTTGATCGATACCATAAGGGCGGTAAATGCCTGGCCTAACATGAAGATCATGCTGTCTGGCGGTGTATTTGCCAGGGCAGAGGGGCTTTGGGAGGAGATAGGGGCAGATGCCTATGCCAGTGACCCCCATGAGGCAGTTGCCATTGCCTGCGGAACGCAACCCATGCCGACTTCCATAGAGCGGACCATAAACCGCAGGCGGAAGAAGAGGCCGGCAATCCAGGTGGCGGTTCCAAAGGTCGGCAAATCCGTGAAGATCGCCTCTGAGGTATTCACTGACTGACAATAGCCTTTGGCCAAACAAGAAGGGGCCTACATTGCGTAGGCCCCTTCTGCGTCTTTAGCCTTGCC
>JARYLO010000208.1 GCA_029907605.1 Sedimentisphaerales bacterium | reverse complement strand
ATCTGCCTATGCAGTCCCTTATATGGAAATCGATCTTTGGACCGTAGAATGCCCCCTCACCCTCGTTGACTTGATAATTGATCGACCTCTTGGCAAGGGCCTTCTTCAGGGCATTGGTGGCTATCTGCCAGATCTCGTCAGAACCGATATGGTTTTCTGGTTTGGTGGAAAGCTCCACATGTATATCCTCAAAACCGAAGGTATTATAGATCTCCTTTGTCAGGTCTATGACACCTACCACCTCGTCCTCGATCTGTTCTGGGGTACAGAAGATATGGGCATCATCTTGTGTGAATTGCCTGACCCTGAAGAGCCCATGCAAGACACCGCTTGCCTCGTGCCTGTGGACAAGCCCAACCTCGGCTACGCGCAGGGGAAAATCGCGATAGGAGTGGTTTCGCGTCTGATAGACAAGACACCCACCAGGGCAATTCATGGGTTTTATGGCATATACCACGTCGTCCACCGTGGTAAAGTACATGTTCTGTTTGTAATTGTCCCAGTGGCCACTCTTGTGCCAGAGGTCTTCATTGAGTATTACTGGGGTCTTTATCTCTACATAACCGTACCTCTTATGCACGGATCGCCAATAATCTAGGATGGTATTCCATATGATCATCCCTTTTGGATGTATAAAGGCAAATCCAGGCCCTTCCGGATGAAAACTGAACAGGTCTAGCTGCTTACCAATGACCCTGTGGTCGCGTTTCTTGGCCTGCTCCAATCGGTGTAGGTATTGATCCAGCTGCTCGCTGGTCGGCCATGCAGTCCCATAGACCCGCTGTAGCATCTTCTTGGTTACGTCACCATGCCAATAGGCCCCAGCAACGGACATGATCTTGAATGCACCGATCTTACCAGTGCTGGGTACGTGCGGACCGCGGCAAAGGTCCTCAAACCCGTCGCCGTGGCTGTAGAAGCTGATCACATCGCCTTCCGCGCGGTTGATGTTGTCAGTCTTGTATGGGTCTCCTGCCACCTTGGCCAGGGCCTGCTGTCTGGTCATCTCCTTGCGGATAAAAGGCAGGTCGGCCTTGGCGATCTCTGCCATCTTGGCCTCGATCCTTGGAAAATCAGAGGGCCTGATAGGTTCATCCAGGTCAATGTCATAGTAGAAGCCGTCTTCTACTGTTGGTCCATAGACCAACCTTGCGTTAGGCCAAAGGCTGCATATGGCCTGGGCCATGACGTGGGCACAGCTATGTCGGATGATCTGGAGGCCCTCCTTGTCGTGTGCAGTGATGATCTGGACCGTCCCCTGGGCTGGTAGTTTGGCCGAGAGATCCACCAGTTTTCCATCGATCTTGCCGGCGATAGCCTCTGCCTCCATGCCCAATCGGCTTACGACGTCCTTGACCGTGGATCCATCGGCTAGGCTTAGTTGGTTGCCGTCAGGCAACGTCACCGTAACCATATGCCCTTCCAGGTTCTCCTCATAGGCCTAAGCAGCTTACAGCATACCTGCCGTCCATGTCAAGCCGTTGGGCAGCGTAATCGTCCCAAGGATTGTGGGGGAAAATGGCAGGGGGCTATGATCTGCACCAGGCCTTAATTGCCCCTAACCC
>JARYLO010000207.1 GCA_029907605.1 Sedimentisphaerales bacterium | reverse complement strand
CATGTCTAACAACCACCAGATCCCCAGCAATAAGACGAACCTCTCCCAAGGCCACATCTCTGATGCACGGCCAAACCTCTTGGCCACAAGCCTTGTTAACCTGATCACAATGGAGGTGGCCCCCATCGCCACCGGCAGTATCAATACCATGTAGTACCTGAAGACCATTGCCGCCTGCTGACCGATTGTTACGAGCTTGCGGGCGCTTGTCACATAGTCTGCAGAGATCGCATTGGGATCTGCCGTGGAACCGCTGGCCAAGAACTTAGAGAAGGCAAAACCAACCCAGTCATAAGGCAAAGGCAGCTTGACATCCCAGCCAAGGATCCAGACAAACAAGGGCCCAATGGCCGCTACCGCCCCTGCCAACAAGAGGCAGACATCTACAACAGCCTGCTTGATGGACCGGCGGCCGACAACTGGTTGCCAGATCACAAAAAGACCTGCCGCCACAAGGGCCGATACGCCAGTCTGCTTAAAAAGAGGGGCCCAACTGAGCGTGGCCCCTGCCAGAAAGGCCTGCCACCACCTCTCAGATGCATAGTATAACAGTAAGGAACTGACACCGATGACCATGAAGGCGATCATGTGCTGTTCCTTGACGTTTCCGTACTTGGCAACCATGGGACTGGAAAGGCAGAGACTTGCCACGATGACGGCTACGGAGGCAGCGGCCCTCCCGAAATGCCTACGCACTGCCACAAACATCATCACAAATGCCACAAGCTGCAACAGGCCCTGGATCAATTTTGGCCCGGTCTCGCTGAAGCCAAACAGCCACACACCCAGGATGTTGACCAGCAACGTACCTATCTGTGCTGATGGTATCTCGTCTACCCCTATCCTGGCCCCCTCAAGTATGTGCTTGGCAGAATACGCATAGATCGCACTATCAAATGGATCAGGACTATTGAGCTCAAAGTACTTGCCCAACAGGAAGGGGATACCAGCCATGATCAAGGTCAGGACTATGACTATTACATCAGCCTGTCTAGACTGGACCTGGGTTGCTGGCCTTTGATACCTACGTCTGGTCATTGATGCCTCTCTCTTTCAGCTCTGAGGATCTCGCTGACCACATATGTAGGGATGTTCCGTGATTCATGATATGTCCTAACCAATAGCTCCGCCAGAAGCCCCATCAGTACAAACTGCAGGGTAGCGATGGCCATAAACCCTGCCAACAAGAAGAGCGGGTTGCCCGTGATATCCTCCGCCCTGGCAACCTTCTGCCAAAGGACGATGGCCGCAGCCATAATGGCCACAAGGCAACTTATCGCGCCAAGACCACCAAATACATATATGGGCTTTGTAGAGTATGAACCTAGGAACTTGATTGTGATCAGGTCTAGCAAGACCTTGAAGGTCCTCCCGAGCCCATACTTTGCCTTGCCTGTTAGCCTTGGCCTGTGGTTGACCACCACCTCTCCGATCATCGCTCCGGACCAGCTTGCAATGGCAGGTATGAACCTGTGCATCTCACCATACAATCTTGTCCGGTCCAGCACATGCCTGCGATAGGCCTTCAATGTACAACCATAGTCGTGCAACCTTACCCCTGTGATCCGTGAGATCAACCAGTTGGCCACCATTGAAGGCAGCCTCCGCGTCCAAAACCGATCCTTGCGATCACGCCTCCAACCGC
>JARYLO010000206.1 GCA_029907605.1 Sedimentisphaerales bacterium | reverse complement strand
TCCGATCCGCCCGCATTCGGTACATCACGCCCCACGGCAACTCCGTATCTCCCGTAGGTGCTTTACGTTACGTTGGACCCCGCTTCCCCCGCTGCGCCCGTGCTTTTTTCTTCCCCACTTCCTCCATCCTTACTATATTCTCCCCATATTCTGATTCCTTGTTCCAGCTGCCATTAAGCAGTTTAGGTTTCGGGCGCCATTAACTACTCCACTATATATTTGATTTGGGTTTATGGTCGATTTGGTTTATATAAGTTACCAGAAGGTGTACCGATGAACCGTGTATCAAAGCCAGTAAGCAGAATTGCCGAGGCGATTAAGCATCTTCGGGAGACGGGGGATGTTGAGGGTGCGGTCCGGATTGCGATTGGGCAGCTCACAGAGGAGTTTGTGAGCGTGCAGACCCAGCAGTGGTATTGTCCGAATGAGAATGCGGTGAATCAATTAGTTCTTCTTGTTCAGAACAGGTTAGGGATTCGGGTATCTGATATTTCCCAGTATTCTACCGGGTCGACCGGTGGGTATGTTGTTACGTTTACGGGTGAGATGGGGGATTCAGATATTGCAACTTTAGCCTCTCGTCTTGGTTGCTATCCTATTGCAGGTGCTCATCTGCCTGGTGCTCTTACATAAAGTTTGCTATTGGTCCGAAAAACGGGGTCCACTATATGGACACCGCATCCCCGCATCCTGAAGCCGCCGTCTCGCCGTGTCGGCGGGGTTCGCGCTTAGACCACGCCCAGATCTGCGAACTTCCTGTGGACTTCCAGCGATTCCGGTTGACCTAACCCATGGCCGCGCGTACAATTGCGACACCACGGCGAGAATGCCTATCTCTAGCAAGATAGAAGGTGGTCGTTGGATAAAAAGGCAGGTGGATCTGGCGACCATGCCTATATATGTAAAGGCTGGGGCTATTGTCCCATTGGATCCTATCAGGCAGTATGTGGATCAGAAGGTCGATGGGCCCTCGAGATTGCTTGTATTTCCCGGGGCAGATGGAAGGTTTGAATTGTATGATGACGACGGCCACAGTACCGGTTATAGTACCGGTTATATGGATGGGTCGGACAAGGATCTGCTCTGGTTGGATATAACATGGTCTCAACAGGATAAGACCCTTTCTATCAGGCCGAGCCCAAGGATGCAGAGGGATCAAAGCAGGACAAAGGCCTTCCGTATAGAAAATATTGTCAGTGGCCGGCAGGTTCAGGTGGAGTTTACGGGTGAACCGTTACGGGTGGGACTCTGATAAGGGTGCTCGAATGTCCATGGCCTTGTTGATAGTGGTATGGGCAGGATGTGTATTTGCTACAGATGGTTCCAACAGGATGATCCCGGCCTTCCCAGGGGCCGAGGGATATGGCATGTATGCCACAGGTGGCAGGGGCGGCCGGGTGATAGAGGTGACAAATCTCAATGACTCTGGGCCTGGAAGTCTGAGGGACGCAGTCAGCGCAACTGGACCAAGGATCGTAGTCTTTAGGGTCAGCGGGACCATAGAACTTAGAAAGACCCTCAATATCCGCAGCGACGTGACCATCGCAGGCCAGACTGCGCCAGGGGATGGGATATGCATCAGCAGGTATGGGGTGAGCCTGAGCGGGGCCGACAATGTGATCATAAGGTTCTTGAGGTTCAGGCCTGGTGAC
>JARYLO010000205.1 GCA_029907605.1 Sedimentisphaerales bacterium | reverse complement strand
CAAGGAAAGGCTGATTCCAGAGCTGGCGGTACTTGGTAGACCTGTAAGGCAGATGGTATTACCCAGGTCGCCTGGCTGCTTCTATGATACCAACACCTACATAAAGGCAGTGGGTTCCTGTCTCGAACGGATCGCTGCCCAGGAGCCTGGGCTGCAGCCTGTCAGGTCTGACCTATCGTGTAGGCTTTGGGCCGCAGAAGATGTCCAGATAGATGATCGGGCAAGGCTATTTGGGCAGGTGGTGGTATTTCCAGGGGCAAGGATTGGCAAAGACACGATCGTGGTAGGGCCTACGCTAGTGGGGCCCAATGTGACTATTGGTGATAATGCCGTGCTGGCCAACAGCGTGCTTTGGCCTGGGGCCCAGGTCTTGGATGGGGCGTATATTGACCACTGTGTGATTACAGGGCAAAGATCTTGGGATAAGGCTAGGGTCGAATGCCAAGTGGTAGCCGATGAGAGGCGTCAAAAGGGTACGGTGCGATCAGGATCCATCCCCATGCCCACTTCAGGATCAACGAGGCGGCAGCTCGCTGCCACGGCCATTGCTGCGATAGGCCTGGCAGGTATCCTTTGGTCCTTCTGGCCACAATGGCAGGACCTGTGGGCAAGGTGGCGTCAGAGCGATGAATACTCCGCAGGTATGCTGGTGCCAGGGCTTGCCGCATATGTGCTTTGGTGTCGAAGGAACGAGCTGAAGGACCTTTACTTGCGGCCCAGTGCATGGGGTATGGGGTTACTGATATTAAGCCAGGTTATCAGGCTCTATGGCCTATACCAGATGCGGGGCTTTGTAGAACGCTCATCCGTGGTCATTGGGATCATGGGACTGGCATTGTGGCTTGGCGGAAAGGAGCTCTTCAAGAAGACCTTTACGGCCTTATTGTTCCTCATACTGATGCTGCCATGGCCCCAAGGGCTGCACAATAGGGTTGCCTTACCACTACAGGTCTGGTCTACCAGCTCTGCAGTGTTCGGTCTGGAGCTGTTGGGCTACGACGTGATCCGGGAAGGGAATGTGATCCAGATAGGCCAGACCAGTGTCGCCGTGGCTGAGGCCTGCAATGGCCTGAGGATGATAACCGCATTTGTGATCATCAGCAGCATGCTTGCCCTGCTTGTAAACAGGACCTGGTGGGAGAAGCTGGTCATGCTCCTATCCAGTCTTCCTATAGCTCTTGCATGCAATACCACCAGATTGATCCTTACGGCGATCGCATTCACGATGATTTCAGGACCTAGATGGGAGAAGGCCTTCCACGACTTTGGCGGATATGCCATGATGCCCCTTGCAGTGGCCATGGTGATGGGCGAATTGTGGCTGCTAAGATTGTTGACTACAGCGCCGACAAGTAGGCCACAACCTGATATAATCATCCGGTCATCCAAGAAGGATAGCGTCTGATGAGCGACCTAGAACAGTACATCGACAAGGTCTTTGAGCCAAGACCGGTGGCAGCATCGCTGCCAAGGCCAGCCGAGCCTGCGACCTATGCGGTCGGTGCCGGAGGACCTCCAGGCCAGCAGGTCCAGCAATCGGATGTATTTAGGGGCATTCTGCGCAAGTGGTATGTGGCCTTAGTTGTGTTTATAGTCTTGGCCGGAGCAGGCATACCGGCCATATGGATATTGGTGGAGCCCAAGTACACCGTAAC
>JARYLO010000204.1 GCA_029907605.1 Sedimentisphaerales bacterium | reverse complement strand
CTGTTGATGGGCGCCAGGCGTTGGTTGCCGGTGCCCGCGCCCCCGCGGCCGTCGCCGATGCGGTAGGTCCCCGCGCTGTGCCAGGCCATGCGGATCAGCAATGGGCCATAGTGGCCGAAGTCAGCCGGCCACCAGTCCTGCGAGCTGGTCATAAGGTCCCTAAGGTCCTTCTTGACCGCCTCCAGGTCAAGGCTCAGGAACTCCTTGGCATAGTTGAAGTCCCTGCCCATAGGGCTGGTGGCAGGACAATTCTGGTGCAGGATCTTTAGGTTCAACTTGCTTGGGCTGCCAACCTGTGCTGGTTTCTTTGTTTGGCTGGGTCTGCTGATCCTTGCGGGAGAGGATTTGCTGGTCTTCTTCATGATCGGCATCCTTTCCTGTTGTTGCTCCTTAACCGCTGCAGGGCATCGATCGCTGCTTATACCGTGTTGCAAGGCCTACGACAAGCTCAATCAGGCCACAAGAGCAGTCCGTCCATTGTTGCACAGTCGGCAATGGTCAGATCGATCATCAAGGTTCGATGATGATGGCAAGACCTACGTCGATATACTGCCCACCTGCGGTCTGGTGGCAGTGTACTGCAAGTAGGTTCGAGCCTAGCTTCAAGGCCTGTAGTGCGTCTTGAGTTAGTACCACGAACCTGTAGTTGGTCAGGTAACCCTTGAAGGTCTTTATCAATTGCCCATTGAGATAGACCTCGGCGTCTTCGTCGTGGTGGATCACCAGGGCAAGATCCCCCTTGGTCAGTACAGAATCCAGGTCGAAGGACCGCCTCAGCCATATCTCAGGCCCATTCCAGACGCTCCTGACAACGGCACCAGGCGTACCAGTGGTGCCGAATCCACCAGGACCGGAATGCCACGACGAGTCATCGAACTGGGGCTCGAACCAGTCCCGACTCGGCTGGGCAGTGGTAAACCTCCAGGTCTGGGCCTGTGTCTGGCTTGTGGGGACTATCACATGGACGATTGGCGGTGGCAGATATAGCCTCCTTGCCGCCTCGGCGATCCGGTCGAGGTCCATCTTCACTACCTGTCGGTCGTAGGTCAAAAGGCCGTTGACCTCCACCTCCACATCGGTGGTCTGGGTATAGACCGCCGCGCACAGGCCCAGGCCGATCAATGGCCTAAGCTGGGCCAGCAGGCCCACATAGGCCTCTGTCAGCTCACCTGCGGACTTGAATGTCACATATCCCCAGTTCCGCTCAGATTGCCATGTATGGCCTGCAACGGGCATGCCCAGCCCGCCGAACTCACCCAGGACGCAGGCCCGCTGGGCCTCCACTGGCCGCATGCTGGGTCCAGGGTAGCTGTGCATATCCGAGATATGGCCGCTACCCTTGTTGTCCCAGCCGCTTGCCTCGTTGACAAGGCGAGTGGGGTCGTAGTCCTGTATCCACTGTACGATCTGGACCGTATCGTGCTGGCCCCATCCCTCGTTGAATGGCACCCATATGACGATGCATGTGAAATGACGCAGATAATCGATCATCGCCTGCAGTTCCCGGCGGAAATTGGCCTTTGACTGCTCGTTGCGGCCTGAATCACCGGATGGCATGTCCTGCCATACCAGCAGGCCAAGGCGATCGCACCAGTAATACCATCTGGCCGGCTCAATCTTCACATGCTTGCGGACCATGTTCATCCCGAATCGCTTGGTCATCTCGAGGTCATACATCATGGCCTGATCGCTGGGAGGTGTGTACAGCCCATCTGGCCACCACCCTTGGTCCAGGG
>JARYLO010000203.1 GCA_029907605.1 Sedimentisphaerales bacterium | reverse complement strand
TGCTTGTGTACAACTACTTGTGTATCGGCAAGGAGGCCTCGTTCTTATTAATCAACCACCAACCATGGGACAGTTACGGCAGCTGCCATGACTGTTGGTCTGGGTTCGGCAGGTTGGTATAATACCGATAGTGTCGCTGCAAGGGTCTATAATAATGAACGCAAACCTGGTCCTTGTGACTAAGGATGACCGCCAAAGGTCCTTCTCATTGGCCAGCCTATACAACAGGCGGTTGCAAGGAAAGGTGATTGCTTGCAGGTAGGTCCGCTTGTGTTTGTCATACAGGTAGATGGGAAGCCTAGAAAGATCCAGGTGCCTTCTATTTCATCGAAGGCGTCACATTCAGATGTCGCTGGGTTGCCAAGATGGGTCGGAAAGCCTCTTTGATCTGGACCTGCAGGACCTAGAGAGGCCGTGAAGGGCCGTGGAGGCCTTTGGTCTTGTGAGGGAGTATGGCCATTTGTGCGCTACAGCTGAATAGTCAGGGCCAGTCAATGGCCTGGCAGATGACTGCCACAGGGGCCATCCCCTTTAGCCCTTCAAGGCTTATTGGCCTGTTGGTCTGGTTTTACCTGTGCCTCTACACAGTACAGCTCATAGAGATAAGGCCATTGGTCCAGAGCAGGTGGAAGAAGCTGTACAAGGTAGCGGCACTTATGCTTGGTCCTGCGTTGCTGTTGGCATTGGCCATAAAAAGAGGCACTTGGCAGGGGCATCGATCCTGGAGGCCGTTTTTGCAACCCTGCGGTCTATCTATGCCCACATAGTAGCCAAGATAGGAGGGGTAAGCCAGCATCTGGAAGGTCCCACTGTGCTGATTACCGATACTGCCGGCAGGACACTTGACCAGATCTATGGCCACGGCCAGGCTGGGAAGGCCGATAGGCGGATACTAACCTTGACTGAGCAGCTTATCGCCGATGCACTCAGCCTGAGGGCCAGCGATATATTGATTGATAGATCCGGCAGATGCCAGTTCCTACGAGGTTCGCTTCAGGATCGATGGGGTCCTTCGGACCGCCAAGTGCCTGCCTGCAGACACGGCCAAGGCCGTGATAAACAGCATAAAGGCGGTCTCCAACATGGACATCGCCGAGAGAAGGAGGCCACAAGATGGTGCCTTTGCTGCCAGAAAGGTATCTTTTCGCCTCATTTCGTGTTGCCAGCGCTGGTGTGGTCAATGGCGAGAAGCTGGCCATAAGGGTCCTCAGCCAGCAGGCAGGTTCATACAGGCTGGAGGACCTGGGCATGACCAGCAAGCAACTGCTCTGTCTGCGTCAGGTGGTTGCAAGGCCAAGCGGGATGATCCTTATATGTGGGCCCACAGGCAGCGGCAAGACCACAACGCTGTATGCGATCCTAAACGAGATGGATCGCCTTACCCGCAATGTGATCACCGTCGAGGACCCCATTGAAGCGGTGTTACCAAACACAAGCCAGATAGAGGTCAATCCAAAGGCGGATATCACCTTTGCCAAGGCCTTACGCAGCATACTCAGGCAAGACCCGGATGTGATCTGTGTAGGCGAGATCAGGGGTGAGGAGACCGCGGGGATCGCCCTGCGTGCCTCCCAGACAGGTCACCTTGTGGTTGCCACCATGCACTGCGACAGCAATGCAGCTGCGGTCGTCAGATTGCTGGACCTTGGTGTATTTTTTGCATTCAAAATCAAGACCCTGTTACCCTTCGATTCGTCCTTTTCCCAATAGAAAATTATCAATGGTTGGACATTCCCAAAGTGCCTCTTCCTCTCTTTTTAGTCATTCTTTTCTCCGTTTT
>JARYLO010000202.1 GCA_029907605.1 Sedimentisphaerales bacterium | reverse complement strand
ACAGCGGGCCAGGACCTGCTTTTCGTGTGGTTCTTGCAACCTGGTTTGCCCGACGTGTTACTGCTTCGATGTAATGGATCAGGTCCGCTTAAACCTTGCGGGCGGCATGAGGCAGAGGTGCTGGGATGGGTGCCTCTTGGATGGTTTCACAAGGGTGGCTGGAGGACACGAGTTTCGCAAGGCAAGGGCCGATAGGTTCAGGCACAGGATATATCGTAAGGCAAAGTACGTGCCGGCCAAGATCGGCGGCCAGATTTCTTGTGTTGGTTGTGGCAGGTGCGTCAGTGCATGCCTGCCTGACATCGCCAATCCAGTTTCCGTGTTCAATGAGTTGTTGGATCAGATAGGTATAAGCTGATTTCAGTCTTGGATGGTTTGCTCATGCACACTTGTTCTACCGAAACGAAAAAGGACATATACCTGCCTGTGCCTGCTAGGATAGCAGAGGCCAGGATGCTGAATAAGACAGAAAGGTACCTGAGACTGGAGATCGAAGGTGGGCAGTGGGATTATGTGCCGGGGCAGTTTGTTGAGATATCTGTTGCCGGCATTGGTGAGGCGCCGCTTACTATTGCCTCCTCACCTTCCTCAGGCGATGGCCTGGAGATCATAGTCAGAAAGGTGGGCAACGTCACCAATGCAATCCACCGCCTTGAGGTAGGCCAGAGGCTCGGGGTAAGGGGGCCATTGGGTCGGGGTGTTTATCCTATTGAGGAGGCCAAGGGTCGGGATATCCTTTTCATCTGTGGTGGCATTGGTTTGGTGCCACAGAGGTCATTCATCAAGTATGTCTTGGACCATCGCAGCCAATACGGCAAGGTGGTGATACTTCAAGGCGTACGCGATCTGGATCAGAGGCTCTTGGAGGATGAGCTGGCTGCGTGGTCTACTATCTCGGATGTGACTGTGATCGAGTCCCTCGATAGACCAGACCCAAGATGGCAGGGCCATGTCGGTGTGGTTACGACACTTATCCCAAGGGCGCCCATACAGATAAACAAGGCCATCATATCTGTATGCGGTCCGCCTGTGATGTACAAGTTCGTCTTGATGGCACTACAGGAGTATAACGTGCCGCACGATCAGATATACCTGAACCTGGAGAGGAAGATGAAGTGTGGTGTCGGCAAGTGCGGCCATTGTCAGATCAATCATCTGTACTGTTGTGTGGACGGGCCGGTCTTCAAGTACAGCCAGATAGCCGGTGTCCCGGAGGCGATATAGAATGGGTAAGCCAAGGGTGGCCATATTCGACTTTGCTTGTTGCGAGGGTTGCCAGCTCCAGATCGTCAATCTAGAAGAGGAGCTTCTAGACCTTGTAGGTGTGGTTGAGGTGGTCCAGTGGCGAGAGGCCATGAGCGAACATAGCGATAGCTATGATATCGCCATTGTGGAAGGCTCCATAACAAGACCGCAGGATGAACAGAGGCTCAAACAGATACGCGAGTCGGCAATGGTGCTAGTGGCATTAGGGGCATGCGCTACTACTGGAGGGGTCAATAAGCTTAAGAACAACTTTGACCTCCAGGAGGTAAAGACCTGTGTGTATGGCCCGGATGCCTCCAGGCCCCATCTGGATACTGGACCTACAAAGGCGGTTGGTGAGGTGGTCCAGGTCGACTTCTGTATACACGGCTGCCCGATTGACCGTGACGAGTTCAAGTACGTCATCAGCTCATTATTGCTAGGCAAGAGGCCTGAGATACCCTTGTATCCTGTATGTGTAGAGTGCAAGGCCAAGGGTAACCCTTGCGTCTGGGAATATGGCCAGCTGTGTCTGGGTCCATTGACCAGGGCTGGGTGCGGGGCGAGGTGTCC
>JARYLO010000201.1 GCA_029907605.1 Sedimentisphaerales bacterium | reverse complement strand
AGGTTGATAAGGGCAGGCCTGATTCAAGAGGCCTCAGACAGACTCTATCAGCTCAAGGCCCTCTATCCTGAGCAGGATGACATAGCCTTCTTGGAGACATGGTTGCTGTTGTGGACCGGTCATCTATCAAGGGCGCAGGCCAAGATAGAACAGGCCGTCAGGTCATATCCAGACAACCGCCTCGGGTGGCTGTTGAAGGGGCAATGCGCTATGTTGGCCTGCAGGTACGAGCAGGCAATAGAGGCCTTCAGGAATGCCATCTCGGATGACCAGGAGCCTGGTAGGAGGCTGCTATTGGCAGATGCATTGAGGATGGCTGGCCAAACAGAGCAATCGGCAGAGGTCCTATCTGGGTTGCTTGACCAGCCGACTGTGGCGTGGCAGGCCCTAGATAGATTGGAGTGGATCTTTAAGGATGAACCAGACCATCCGAGGCTTGCCGAGGCCTACCAGATGTTAGGCAATCTGTACACAGATAGACCTAGGTGGCTAAACAGGTTAGCAGGATATGCATTGTCCAGAAGGGATTATGCCAGGGCAAAGGGGCTCTTTGGCAAGGCAATACAGATTATGGAGGATAGTCCTGCCAAGGCCAGGCTCCTAGCACAGCCTGATTATATCGCCGCGCTGGAGGGTTATCTGGAGGCATGTATCCTGGGCAAAGAGACTAGCTCATTAAAGGCCATGTTGGATCGCGTCCCTCAGCAGGGTACACTTCGGTTGCCTGCCAGATTCCTGTGCTGGAGGGCAAGGGCACGTGCTGCGATCGGGGACCAGGCAGGTGCAATGGAGGATGCAGCAAGGGCTATTGAGTCTGCATCTGTAGATCCTGAATTGCTTGGCATGGTCCTACAGGCCCTTCAGCAGGCCCTAGGCAGGGCCGCGATCGAGGCCCGGATCGAGGCATTAGGGGCCGATAAGCCGGTCTACTGGGCTGCAAAGGCACATTTGGCATTGATGGACGATATGTACGAGCAGGCATTGGCGGCCATAGACCACTTGATGGGATTCTACCAAGGGCCTGACCTGCAGCTCAGCCAGTTCAGAGGCCAGGTGCTTATACTGGCATATGAGCATACGGCCGATAATCGGTTACTTTCTGAGGCAATAGCGCTGTACGAGGCCCTTGCCTGCGAAGACCCCAAGTATAGCGGTGTGCTCAACAACCTTGCCTACCTGCTTGCACAATCGCCGCAAGGGGCAGATCGGGCATTGGATTATGCCAAGAGGGCCCTAGAGCTTTCGCCAGAAAGCCCTGCGGTCATGGACACATATGGTTATGCACTCTACCGGGGCGGTCATCTACAGGAGGCCTTGGAGTGGCTCATGGCCTCTAGTGGCCAATTCCAGGTCAACTGCCAGGACGTACCTGCCGATGTGTATGAACACATAGGCATGGTTCATCAGGCCCTTGGCCAGAAGGGCAAGGCCTTGGAGGCCTACAGGAAGGCCCTCGATGCTGCCGGCGACAACGCTGGTGCAAAGGCCAGGATCCAGAAGGCCATAGAGGACCTTGGGCCGCAATAAAGGATTGAAGATGACCGATAAGGCAGTCAGAGCGGTGATCGGGCCGCCGGTTCAGTGCTACCGATCACCGGGGATGCCGCTCCAGACCGCCGGCCGCATCACGGCCAGGCAGGTAGCAGTGGTACTACGTCGCCACATCCTACTGATCCTCCTGGTTACTGCTGTAGGCTGCCTGATAGGTGGTACGACCTGCTGGATGTTGCGGAGGTATGTGCCGCAATACCGCGCCCAGGCCCAGATAGAGGTACTCGCACCAGGGCGTGAGGACCCATTCGGCCTTGCCAGCCCACAGGTGCCCAAGGATCTCTTGTATGAGGCGAGGGTCTCCATGGCAGGCTTGCTCTGTTCTCAGGCCACA
>JARYLO010000200.1 GCA_029907605.1 Sedimentisphaerales bacterium | reverse complement strand
CTCTAAGGGCCCCATCTGGCAGTTCAAGACCGAACCGGTTGCCTATCCCATACCAGGATCCTGTATTACTGCCACCGCCTCCAACTGGCAGGATGGCTTCGAGCCATCCAAGACCATCGATTCCTCGGGCCTGGATCCAAACGATGGGGATTCCACCTCTACTGCACACATGTGGCAGACCGAATCTGGTGCGTCCAAGCCTGTGTGGATACAGTACTCCTTCGATAAGGTCTACAAGCTCTATCAGTTGATCGTGTGGAACTACAATGCAGACCTGGAGTTCCTGGTGGGGTTCGGGATAAAGGACGTCACTATCCAATACTCTTTAGATGGCACCACTTGGTCGGTCCTGGGAGACTGGACTCTTCAGCAGGCCACATCGAGGCCTGGCTACAAGCCTAACAACTACCTGGACCTGCATGGTATCTACGCCCAGCACATAAGACTGACCGTCAAGTCCGGTTATGGGCCCACAGGTCGGTATGGCCTTAGTGAGGTCAGGTTTCTGTATATCCCGACATACCCGAGGCTACCACAGCCGCCATCAGGGGCCACGGCAGTGGATACGGACCTTACCTTATCTTGGAGGCCTGGACGAACTGCGGTCAGCCATCGATTGTTCATCAGCACAGAGCAAGGGGCAGTAGAAACTGAATTGGCCAGCCCTGTGGAACTTGCCACCGCCTCGTATAGGCCAGGGAATCTCCTACTTGGCCAAACCTACTATTGGAAGGTGGTGGAGGTCAACGCTGCAGAGGCGATATCTTGTTGGGCAGGTCCGGTCTGGAGGTTCACCACGCAGGCGTTCTATCTTGTGGACGGCTTCGAGACCTACACCGATGACAAGCAGGCCCACCAGGCCATATGGCAGACATGGGTGGATGGGTATGGCACTCAGACCAATGGATCGCAGGTAGGGCATTCCACGCCCCCGTATGCAGAAAGGAACATCGTGCATAGGGGCTGGCAGGCCATGCCATTCTACTACAATAACTCCAATGCCCCTCTTTCCGAGGCCACCAGGACATTCACACCTGCCCAGGACTGGACAAGCGGCGGTGCTCGGTACCTTGCCCTCTACCTGAGGGGTTCGCAGGCAAACACGGTCGGTAGGCTCTATGTGAGGATCAACGATGCCTTGGTAACCTACGACGGTGACCCATCAGACCTGACCAAGCCCTTCTGGATCCTATGGAGCATAGACCTCAGCAAGATCAATACTGACCTCAGGGATGTCCGGACTATGACCATAGGCATGGATAACAGCGGGTCAGGCACCCTTTATGTGGATGACATAAGGCTCTACCGCATACAGCCAGCCCAGGGCAGGCCAGAGGTTTGGATAGAGGCAGAGGATGCGGAGTCCATCACTTGGCCTATGCGGGTATACTCCGATAGGCCCGACGCGTCATCAGGTCGGTATATCGCCGTCTTTGGGGACAATAGCAGCAGTACCCCTTCTACCACTGGACGAGCCAGCTACACACTTAGGCTTGAGGCAGGCACATATATGATCATAGGCAGGGCGATAGCACCTACAAGTACCGATGACTCCTTCTGGGTCCTATTGGAAGGTGCCACCACCAATACCACCAACCACGTCAGTGGTTGGATAAGGTGGGGCCTTGATCTAGGGGAGGGCTGGCACGAGGTGCCTATCAGCAGTATGGACGACAACGATCAGACGGTCCTGTTTACCATCCCAGGGGGCCTTTACAACCTGCAGATCGCATTCAGGGAGGATGGGGCCTTGTTAGACGCACTAAGAATAACCAAGGTCCAGTAAGCCTAAGGCCCGATAGCGGCCTGGAGTCTAGCAAGGTGTGGACTGCGGGCCAGGACCTGACCGTTGACCATGACCAACAGGCCCCTGCCCGTACCGTACCTGCTGCCGGTTCTGTCCCAGTATATGGCAACGTCC
>JARYLO010000001.1 GCA_029907605.1 Sedimentisphaerales bacterium | reverse complement strand
GCTAGGCTGCCTGGCTGTCAACGGGACAGAGAAGAACCTCACCTCTGCTATACTGGCCTGAACAAGCCCTCCCCATGAGCTCTTTATGTCCAACTTGATGTACTTGGCCGAGATCTTGCCAAGCTCGATGATACTGTTGGCCTTGTAGGTGGGCTCTCCAGGGGCCTGGGCAAACTCAAACATGCCAAGGCTATTCCATGTCTGGCCATCCTCAGAATAAAGGATCTCCACATCCTTGGCCCCGTAACCCATATCTTGCTCCATAAGGGAGTTGGAGTTCCAGACCCACATCTGGTGGAACTTATAGACATTGTCGAACTCGTACTGGATCCAGATAGGCGTAACGTTCTTCTTGCTGACCCACATGTCGTTCAACAAGACGCTGTGTTGGTCAAGAGGATCAAGGCCCGCACCATTGATGGTCCTCGTTGGAAGGGTGTTCGTGCTGGAGGAGCTTGAGGCGGTAGCGTTCACGGGCCCAACAGGATAGCCGTAGGGCTCTACGGTGAAGGTCCAGACCTGGCCTGTGTAGAGCGTACCATCGACGCCATTGACCTCATCTATCCGCCAATAATACTGCTGGCCATAGGCAAGCAGGCCAGGATCATATGTCGTACTGGTCTGGCCTCGACTGACGAGCACGCCCATGGGATTACTACGGCTGGCCTCACTGACTGCCTGCAGATCGGTCCCAAGGTATACGTCCCTCGAACTGGCCCCCTCTACTGGCTTCCAGGCAAGGTCCACATCGCGCGGGACATCACTGGACTTGTCTGAGGGACTGGGGCCCACGGCCATCTTCCTTGCCGGCCTGACGTTGGGGCCTTCCAGTCTGAAGTCATCGAACGCCACATAGCCCCTGTTAGTCGAGTATGTACACTGGGCAAGACCAACCTGGACAGGTAGACCTGCCATATCATCGCGGGTGATAGGCTGGCCAAGTTGTGACCACGTCTGGCCATCATAGCTTATCCTGAAGAAGAACGTATTGCCTTGCCGCTCCAGTTGGAGATACGTAGCACAGTTGAAGCCATCGCCTGTGCTGGTGAGTTCTGACTCTACACCGTTGTCGACCTGGCGCTGTAGATTCCCCACCCAGGTCGGGAAATAGTGTACGCATACAAAGTCCTCGCCAGGTCCCCCATCCTCTAGGTTTGCCAGCCTGGCCATAAGGAAGGCATCTGCATGTGTGGTACGCTGTGAAACACTACCAGGCATCCCTGGAAAGTCCGTGACCCTCACCGTGGCAATAAAGTCCCCCTCCACGACCTTGTACAAGAATGGACCCCTAGGGTTGAATGCGCCTTCCCAAAAGGCCCCAGCAGACTCCAGGTAGAGTTGGCCTGGCCTACTTATGGACGCATTTATCGCGCTGGCGGTCTCCTGGGGACCAGCCCCTATGAACCCATCCCAGCCGCTGCCGGCAGTGCCGGCAGTCAGATAGTCCCTGGCAGCATCAAACGTGTCTACAAACACGTCACCGCTGCAGGTTACTGCGATCAAGGTCGCAATCATCAAGGCGATATGCATGGTTCTTTGGATCATGGCAGTTCTCCTTCAAATATGGCCCTAGGTATTCGCGTCACTCTGGGAGCACGACTGCGGGTTTGCTACTATCTGACAAACCAATACTGATATCGGCCTGCCCACCTCCTTTCTCAAGATCACACCTCATGATTCGATGCAGCCTTTGCTGCGCAAGCACCTAGTGTCTATGATGATGAAAGGCTGCGGCCATGTCTTGGCGCAAAAGCAATATTTGGCTGCTTTTTTGGCATAACAGCCACCAACTGGCATCAGTCACAAGACTAAGGCCTTCTAGCTGAAGGTCTTGCGGACATTCACGCAACGACCTACCCGCCGCTTCCTGCTGTGGATCTTACGGCCTTTTGCGGTCCGCTGCCGGACCAGAAAGCCATGCGTGCGCGCCCTCTTGATATAGCTCTTGCGATGGTTTTCCATACCCTTACTCTTCCAAAAAGGCCTTGTTGGACCAAATGTGCGGTCATAATACCATCGAGCGTCTAGGTTTCAAGACCTACCTCTGCCCTGCCGCAAAGAGTTCCCGCAATCCCACCCGCCTCAACCGCCCTCCATCACACTGGGCCTCCAACTCTGCCAGGGCCTCCTCCACGGGCCCTATAGTCCAGCACAGGTTTAGGTCGAGCGTTTCAATAGCCGGGCCCTGATCGTTCAGCGGACAGATATCCCGCATCTCCACCGGGCTACCATCTGGCATCTGGTCTATCCACCTAAGAGGTAACCCCTCAGTCCGGCACACATATGGCCTGGACGGATATATCCTGCAGGCCCCCTGCTCATCCAGGAACGCACACATCCCCACCTCATGCGGCTTGGCTGTCTGGAGCAGACCCGCATGGTTGCGTCGGATATTCATGGCCTCAAGCTCAAAGACCGTCAACCCATCCTTACAGCAACTACTGCACCCCTTGCGGCAGCAGATCCTGTCCTTGTGGACCGCGGCCAAGGCCCTTGCCTGCCGGTCCACCAGCTCATACAGTCTGGCCAGGGCCTCAAGGGCAGTATCCCAATCCAATTGGCCTTCTTGGTCTGCCATATTAATAAATAATATTGTGCAGCCTGATGGGCCCGCAGACAACCACAAAGACCATTGCAGCAATTGGATCATTGGGTTAGATTGCCATTCCATGGGCACCAAGGCTAAGGCTATTGTTATCGGCAATGTCAAGGTCTGGCAAGGTGGACCACTGTTCCTCATAGCTGGGCCATGTGTCATAGAATCCAAGGCACTATGCCTTAGGGTAGGCAGGTTTTTGGCCAGGATCTCCCAGCAAGTTGGCATAGGTGTGATCTTTAAGGCCAGCTTCGATAAGGCCAACCGCACCAGTCTCAAGGGCTTCCGAGGCCCTGGCCTGGAACGCGGGTTGGATATACTGATGCAGGTCAAGGAGGAAACAGGCCTACCAGTACTGACAGATGTGCACCTGCCACAGCAGGCAGATCCGGTGGCCAAGGTGGTGGACTGCATCCAGATACCAGCATTTCTGTGCAGGCAGACAGACCTGCTGGTGGCATGCGCCAGGACAGGCCTACCTATCAATGTTAAGAAGGGCCAATTCCTCTCCCCACAGGAGATGGCCCACGTGGTCGAGAAGATCCGGTCTTGCGCAAACGACCAGGTGCTCTTGACAGAGAGGGGGACCTTCTTCGGCTACCAGAGGCTGGTCAACGACATGACTGCCATACCGATCATGCAATCCCTTGGTTGTCCGGTAGTGTTCGATGCCACCCATAGTACCCAACAGCCAGGCGGCCTGGGCCACGCCTCAGGCGGCAGGCCGGAGATGACGCCTGTGCTGGCCAGGGCCGCGGTTGCCGCTGGTGCTGACGGCCTATTCATGGAGGTGCACCCAGATCCTCCCAGGGCAAGGTCGGACGCAGCATGCATGCTCAGGCTCAGCGACCTGCCGGAACTGATCCAGGCCTGCCAGGCGATCCACAAGGTCATCAGGTCAAGTGCAGTATGATGGCCCCCCACCAGTACATATTCGGCCCTGTGGCATCGAGGCGGTTGGGTCGCAGCCTGGGAGTAGACATAGTACCAGCCAAGTACTGCACCCTGGATTGCATATTCTGCGAGGTAGGCAGGACCACGGTCAAGACCACGGAAAGGAGGCCTTATGTCTTGCCAGGGCAGATAATCCAGGAATTGCAGGCCAGGCTCAAGGATCTGCCCCAACCAGACTATATCACGATCACTGGTTCCGGCGAACCTACCCTAAACTCCGGTCTGGGTCGGATAATAACACAGATAAGGGCTGTCTCCAGCACGCCGATCGCCTTGTTGACCAATGGCACGCTACTTTATAGGCCAGATGTCAGGCAAGATGCCTGCCAGGCAGATGTGGTCCTGCCTACCCTTGATGCCCCTGACCAGCAGACCTTTGAGCTGATACACAGGCCAGATCCATCTATCACATTGCAGATGGTCGTAGACGGCCTGATCGAGTTTCGCAGACAATACCACGGTCAGATCTGGCTGGAGGTCTTTGTGGTCGACCAGGTCAATACAGATCCGCGAAAGGTCGAATCGCTCAAGGCCATGATCGATCGAATAAGACCGGATAAGATCCACCTCAATACTGCTGTCAGGCCTACTGCCGAGCCTGCTGTGCCAGTACCGTCATTATCAACACTAAGAAGGATTGCTGCGACCCTTGGTCCTGCCTGTGAGCTGATCGTGGATCCTGGTGATCTGAGGGCTTATCAGGCCTATCAGAAGGGTCTAGATGATAAGTCCATACTGGCATTACTGCAGAGAAGGCCTTCTACCTTGGACCAGCTTGCCAACGGCCTGGCGGCCCCCGCTTCCCAGGTACAGGCTGCCATCGACCGATTGCTCAAGTCCGGTCAGATCACTGCTGAGACATGGACCGACCAAGTCTTCTATAGGTTGGCCCAGCAGGGACCATCTCAGACATAGGCCCAAAAAAACTTTATCTCACTCTAAAGCGTATCTAACGATTGGCCGATAAAAGTGGTGTGGCTTCAAGCGAATCGGTCGGATTGGCCGGAGCAAGACAGCTTATGATGCAAAGACAGCTTATATTGAATAAGGGCCAAGAGCGTTTTGTCTTCCGATATGAGCAGGGAAAGGAAGACCAACTGCTGGATGCATTGGTTGAGCTAGCCCAATCGAGGAGGACGAGTTTCGACTGGTTTGATGCGGCTGTCTTGAGCTTTAAGATGACGCAATCATTGGTGGCCGAGGCCAAAGGTGCCGTAGGCATAGGTAGCAAGGTCTGCGTAGGACCATAGCTACGTAACAGGGGGCCGCGACAGGATACTGGCCCTAGAAAGGGATTGCAAGGAAGACGCAAACCGAAGGTATTTTGAGGTAGGTCAATTATGGAACAGACAAGTCCCTTAATCGAGCGATTCTTGAACTATCTGAAATTCGAGCGGCGATTCTCTGAGCATACGGCCAAGTGCTATGGCGCCGACCTGCTCCAGTTCGGAGAGTTCCTTTGCAGCCGATCCGAGCATGCCAGCCATCAGACACAACATGACAGCCAAGTGCATCAACATCCTGGATTCGGCGGCGATACGGCCGTAGCGACAGAGGTAGAGGTGTCGCTGGACCAGATGTTGCTAGCACTGACGGTAGATCAGGCACGGGCATACCTTGCCCATCTAACAGAGAAGGGCTATTCAAAGGCCACGATTGCCAGGAAGCTGGCCACGTTGCGGAGCTTCTATAAGTATCTGGTCAAGAGTGGGCAGGTCCCCTCCAGCCCAATGGCCGCCATCAGGACCCCTAAGCAGGAAAAGAGGCTGCCGAGGTTCCTGGAGTACGAGGAGGTAAAGAGGCTGCTCGAGGCCCCTGACACCAATACGTGGCTTGGAGCAAGGGATAGGGCCATGTTCGAGACCCTTTACAGTACAGGCATGAGGGTAAGCGAGCTAGTCGCCCTGAACATCGATGACATAGACTTCCTTGGTGAGGTCGTACACATCCGTGGCAAGGGGAAGAAGGAAAGGGTCACACCGATAAGTACCTCCGCACTCCAGATGATACAGCGGTATCTAGAGTTCAGAAACAAGCGGGCCCAGAACTATGGTGGCTTTGACAACAAGGTCCTGTTTGTCAACAAGCATGGCAAGCGGCTCAGCACGCGGAGT
Source organism: Sedimentisphaerales bacterium (assembly GCA_029907605.1). Lineage (GTDB taxonomy): Bacteria > Planctomycetota > Phycisphaerae > Sedimentisphaerales > Anaerobacaceae > DTPU01. The sequence continues at coordinate 93,375 of JARYLO010000001.1, read as the reverse complement.
GTACGTAGGAAGATGGATAAATACCTGCGGATGGTAGGGCTGGATCCGGGCATAAGCCCACACACCCTACGCCACAGCTTTGCCACGCACATGCTCAATAACGGTGCAGACCTTCGCAGCCTCCAAGAGCTCCTGGGGCATCAGTCGCTATCGACTACCCAGATCTATACGCACCTTACCACCCGCAGACTCAAGGAGGTCTACGATAGCGCACATCCTAGGCAGCAGAGCGACGACCCCACTCAGCAGCCTGGTGCCGGCAATACCTAGCTCAAGACTAAGCTTCAGGATGATCCCAGGCCGCCTGTCTTAGGCGGCCTGTTTATTATGTACTGGCCTGCCCAGTTGCCCTGCCCAGATGCAGCTTGTATTCCACGCTATCCACTAGGGCTTGCCAAGATGCATCTATGATATTCTCAGAGACACCGACCGTACCCCAGACCCTGTCCTTATCTGCTGATTCTATGATCACCCTGACCTTGGCAGCAGTACCGGCCTTTGCATTGACCACCCGCACCTTATAGTCGATCAGCCGCACCTGGCTAATCTCAGGATAGAATCTCTCAAGGGCCCGTCTCAAGGCTCCATCCAAGGCGTTTACAGGTCCATCGCCTTCTGCAACCACATACTCGATCTGGTCGCCTACCTTGAGCTTGACCGTGGCCTCACTAACGATCTGGCCATCCTTATCCTTCTCCACGGTCACATGATACTTAATCAGATCGAAGCTTGGCCTGTAGGTCCCTATTACCCTCTTGACCAGCAGGTCGAATGAGGCCTCTGCAGCGTCAAACTGATAGCCTTGTGCCTCTAACTCCTGGACCCTAGCCAAGATCCTCCTGGCCAGTTTCTTGTCCGTTGCGATCTGCTCCTTTTCAAGACCTGCAAGGACGGCAGACTTGCCACTAAGCTCTGATATCAGGATCTTCCTGACATTCCCTACCAGGGCAGGGTCGATGTGCTCGTATGCGCGTCGCTCCTTTCTGACCGCATCCACATGTAGGCCTGCCTTGTGTGCAAAGGCATTCTCCCCGACATATGGCATGCTGGGCACAGGGGCAACGTTGCTGATCTCGAACACGAACCTAGAGACCTCTGTCAGCATCCGTATCCTCTGGCGATCCAACACACCCATGCCCATCTTGAAGGCGAGGTTTGGTATGATCGTACAGAGGTTTGCATTACCACAACGCTCGCCAAGCCCATTGATCGTCCCCTGCACTTGTCTGGCCCCAGCCCTTACAGCAGCAAGGCTATTGGCTACAGCACAATCGCTATCGTTATGGGCGTGGATGCCGACCAAAATAGACCCAAAATGCTCACATACAGCCTTCGTAATCCTAAAGACCTCATCCGGCAGGCAACCACCATTTGTCTCACACAACACCAGACCATCTGCACCTGCCTCTGCAGCTGCGCATAGGACCTTCATGGCATAATCTGGATTTGCCTTGTAGCCATCAAAAAAGTGTTCAGCATCAAAAAAGACCGTCAATCCCTTCTTCTTCAGGTAGGCCACAGAATCCGCACAAAGCTCCAGATTCTGATCCAACGAGCAGCCCAAGACCTTTGTCACATGGAGGTCCCAGGCCTTTCCAACGATCGTAACAACTTGGGCCTGCGATCCGATCAGTGCGGCAATAGATGCATCCTCTTGCGGCGTAGTATCCCATCTGCGGGTACTACCAAAGGCAACCAGCCTTGCATGATTCAAGACAACGCTGCTAGCCTCCTGGAAGAATTGTACCTCCTTGGGATTGGATACTGGGTATCCACCCTCTATGTAATCGACCCCAAGATCATCAAGGCACTTGAGGATGGCCAGCTTATCTGCCACAGAGAAGCTGACCCCGTGGGCCTGCATCCCATCACGAAGCGTAGTATCGTAGATCTGAATACGTACCATACAAGTCCAATTCAATCGATATCGATAGATTGCATATCTTACGTCACTACTAGCTGCCAGTAAAGGACCTCTAACACACAAGGCGGACTGACCACGGTTTATCCGCGGATCGTAGCATCTCTAGGCCCTGTAGGGGATAAACACAGGACCTGTTGTCCGGCGTACCGGTCAGATCGTGCTTGACAGCAGGCAATGAGGCCATAGTGTTTATGGTTCATATTTGGGGCTTACTAGATGACTGAGGTAGTGACAAGGTTTGCACCTTCGCCAACCGGTTACCTTCATGTGGGCGGGGCCAGGACGGCAGTATTCAATTGGCTGTGGGCAAGGAAGAACCAAGGCAGGTTCATCCTGCGTATCGAGGATACCGATCAGAGACGCAATACACCTACTGCCACTAGCCAATTGATAAGTGACCTGAAGTGGCTGGGCATCACATGGGACGAAGGCCCAGAGGTTGGGGGTCCAAAGGGTCCATATCTGCAGTCGCAACGCAAGGAGATATACGCACGCTATGTCCAGCAACTCTTGGACAAGGGTCTTGCATACTACTGCCTAGAATCGACCGAGGACCTGGCCAGGATGCGGCAGCAGGCACAACAACAGGCTGGTGCCCTCATATACCGTAGGCCCACCACATGCCCATCCGCCGAGCAGGTCCGCCAGGCCAAGGCCGAAGGCAGACCTGTGGCTGTACGTTTTGCAATACCGCAGGATAGGCCCATTGTGGTCCACGACCTGATCAGGGGCAGGATAGAATTCGATCCTGCCCAGATCAGCGACTTTGTGATCCTCAAGGCAGACGACCTGCCCACCTACAATATGGCATGCGTTGTCGATGATTACCTGATGGGTGTCACGCATGTGATAAGGGGTCAGGAACACCTGAACAACACGCCATGTCAGCAGTTGCTTTGGCAGGCCCTTTTTGGGGATGCCCCATTGCCTATTTACGTGCACATGGCAGTCACTATCAGCCAATCTGGAGGCAAGCTCTCAAAGCGAGAGCGACCTGCTGCACTCCAGGCTGCGCTTGCAGGTATGACCGACCTCGATGTGGCATCCCTGGCCAGGATAGGTGGCATAGAACCACAACAACTAGAGGACTTCATCGCCGGCAAGCAATCGTTGGATATGCCGGCAGTAGAGGCAATAGCAGGGGCATTGGGCCTACATCTGCCGGAGATAAACATCGTTGATTTTCGCCGCAGTGGCTACCTGCCGGAGGCGATGGTCAATTTCCTGGCCTTGTTGGGCTGGAATCCTGGCGGCAACAAGGAGATCATGTGCATCGAGGAGTTGATCCAGGCCTTCGATCTGAAAAGGCTGACCAAGGCAAATAGCCTTTTCGACAGGGGCAAACTCCTTGCAATCAACACCGAACATCTGAAGATCCTGGCAACAAAGGATATGCCAAGGCTTGTAAGGCACCTGAGGGCATATCTCGATGAGGTCCGATCGCCGATCAGGTCGGCTGATGACCAGACACTTTCCAGACTCATAAAGATCTGTCCAGGCGCCAGGACCTTAGCAGACATTGAGAAGAAGTGCCGTTTTGCCTTCATCCCTACAGAGCAGCTCACCTATGATCAGGTCGCTTGGACCAAGGTGATGGTCCAGGAAGGAGGCCTGCAGGTCCTTCCAGCAATCAGGCAGGCCTTGGAGGCGATACCTCCTGACCAATTCACAGCTAGCACCATCGAGCAGACCCTCAGACAGATAGCCCAGCAAGCCCAAGTAGGGCTGGGCAAGATCGCACAACCCATCCGTGTAGCCGTCTGCGGCTCTGCAGTCAGTCCTTCTATAGCCGATACCCTGGAACTGCTGGGTAAGCCCACAACATTGGCCAGGATAGACCAGGCCCTGGCCAGAAAGGGATAGGTATGAGCCTATTGGTGACAGGTTCCATTGCGATAGACAGTGTGAAGACCCCGTTTGCCGTGCGAACCGAATCGCTAGGTGGCTCAGCCGTATACTTCACCATGGCAGCAAGTATCTTTGGACCTGTACGTCTAGTGGGGGTAATAGGAGGGGACTGCCCATTCGATCTGAAGGAGACCTTTGCAGGCAGAAGCGTGGATTTGAGGGGCCTTGAGCAGAGGCCAAAGAGCAAGACATTCAGGTGGGCAGGCTCCTATATGGGTCAGATGGACGAACGCACCACCGACCTTTTGGAGCTGAATGTCCTGGCAGAGGCACCACCTCCTGTGCCGGCATGCTTTAGGGACAGCCAATTCGTGTTCCTTGCCAACACCAGCCCGAATCTACAGCAACAGCTCCTTTGGCAACTTGATGGGCCAGGGTTTGTGGCAGCAGATACCATGGATTGCTGGATCAGGAAAAGCAAGAAGGACCTCTTGGACCTGCTAAGGCAGATAGACTGCCTGATCATAAACCAGCAGGAGGCCATCTTGCTGGCAGGCAAACCCAATCCCATCCTCGCTGCACAAGAGATACTCAAGATGGGTGTGCGGTTGGTGGTCGTCAAGAGGGGCCAGGCAGGGGCAATAGTTGTCAGTGCCGATGGCTGGCAGTTTGTCATGCCTGCATATCCAGTACAACAGGTGGTCGACCCAACAGGTGCAGGTGACAGCTTTGCTGGCGGGATGCTTGGATACCTTGCCTCTGTCAATAGGACCGATGAACAGGCCATGAGGCTTGCCATTGCATATGGGACGGTCGCGGCCTCATTTGCCATCGAGGGCTTCTCCTTGGACAGGCTCTCTAACGTGACAAGACAAGACCTGGACCAGAGGTTGGACCATCTTCGCGAACTGACGAGGTTCTAGATGCGGTGCTTCATCGCCATAGACATAGATCCACAGATCAGGCAGGAAATAGAGGGGCTCCAAAGGCGGATCGCCACAAGGGCAGGGCTTGGAGGGCCTGACGTCAAATGGGTGGACAAGGATGCCATGCACATAACATTGAAGTTCCTAGGCGAGGTACCCGACAGTGAGGTGATGGACCTCTGTCGCGTGGCCCAGGAGGTAGCATCTCGCCACCAGCGTTTTGACCTGGTCATCGGGTCTGTCGGCCACTTTGGCAGGCCGGCCACAGTACTTTGGGTAGGTACTGGCCGAGGCACCGAACAACTCTCCGCCTTGCAGGAGGACCTAGAGGATCAACTCGAGAAGGCTGGCTGGCCAAGGGAAGGCAGGAGGTTCACGGCCCACATGACCATCTGCCGTATCAAGAACCCCAGGCTGGGCCGCCAATTGCTTGAGGCCTATAAACCATTCATGGAGATGGAGATAGGCACCACCTCTGTGGATCAATTGGTCGTCTACCATAGCCAGCTAAGGCCCGAGGGCCCTCTGTATACCCCGATGGGCCGTTATGACCTAGGTCTCTAGGCCACTTTGAATCGTCGCCTGGTGATATAGACTTTGAGTGGGGAGGCCCTGCAACTAAAGTAGGCAGGGCATCCTGACGAAAAGGCTAGTGTCCGCAGGCAAAAGGCTCGATATGGCGGGCAAAAAGGGGGCCGTATGAGTGAGAGCAATACCCAAAAAGCCCTGGGCGAATCAGAGGGAAGCCCACTGGCAGACAATTGCAACAATAGCCCCATGGAGCAACTGGAGAGTGCTGTTGCTGCATACAGGTCTGTCTGCCAGCAGCTAGAGGACCTCCGCAATCAGATGCAGGAGTTTGTCTACATCATCTCCCACGACCTAAGGGCCCCGTTACGCGCGATAAAGACACTGGCAGACTGGATCGTAGCTGACTACAGCGACCGGCTGGATCAAGAAGGTAAGGAACAACTGGCCCTATTGGTCAACCGCGTTGATAGGCTCAATGCCATGCTGGAGGGCATCCTTGAATACTCCAGGATAGGCAGGGTCTGCGAGCCCATCGCACAGATAGACCTCCAGTCGGTTGCACAAGAGGTAGTGGACCTGATTTCCGCTCCAGGACACATAAAGATTGGCATAGGACCATCCCTGCCGACCATACAGGCAGAGCCAAAGCGGATAAGGCAGGTCCTGGAGCACCTGCTGACAAATGCCATACGCGCGATCGACAAGCCTGCCGGCCTGATACAGATTGCCTGTACGGACGAGGCCCACATGTGGCATATCACGGTTAGCGACAACGGCTGTGGTATCAACAGCGGTGACCTGGAGGGGATATTCAAGATCTTCCAGACCCTCGCGCCAAAGGACCAATGCCCCACAACTGGCGTAGGCCTGACACTGGTCAAGAGGATCGTGGAGGTCCATGGGGGTAAGATCTGGGCAGAATCACAGGTTGGGGTAGGAACTACCTTCCACATCCTCTGGCCAAAGACCATCCTACAGACGGATCCTAAAGCCCAGGCCGGTGCAGGTCGATAGCACAAACCTGAGGTCATATGGCTGCATGGTATGACAGCTAGGTGCTTGTCAAGGACAGGGTATGGAGATTATAGGTCACCCCACGAAGATACATGCCATAAGGCAGGACCAATCCGTCAAGGAGGCGGCACAGGCAATGGTCCAGTACAAGGTAGGATGCCTCATAGTCAACGACAGCCACGGCGAGTTCGTAGGTCTAGTCACAGAGCGGGATGTCACAGGATGGGTAGGCACAGCAGGTCAAGACCCAGCCAATACCCCTGTCAGCCAGATCATGACATCGCACGTGGTGACATGCCCTCCAGGCACGCCACCGAGCAAGGCCAGGGAGATCATGGCCACCCACCGGATCAGGCACCTGCCCATAGTGGATAAGGGTGTGGTGGTAGGGATACTCTCTGCCAGGGACCTGATGGGCCAACAGTTGGAAGAGGACAGGGCAGCGGCACAGGAGGTGGCGATGCTCTCCAACTGCCTCAAGAGTATCGAGCTCAATGAGGCCGCAAATACCGTAGCAAAGGAGGCGCCCAAGCTCTTCCATGCACGCAGATCGGTCCTGTGCCTCTACCGCAAGGATAGCCCTGTCCACCAGGTCCCCCAGTTGGAAGGCCGTAACCAGTGCCTCAGGCCCCAGGAATCACTTGCACAGACCATGGCAGGTGGACAACTGAAGGATCGAGATGCCCTGTTTGCCGCTGCAGTACCGGTCCAATGTGAGGAATTGGGTGCAGAAGGGCCGAGGCTGATCATCCCGTTGAGCGTCAGGGGCCTGGCAGATGGTGACGGCAGCGATGACCTTGAGGGCTACATATGCATGTGCGGCCTGAACTCAGCAGACACCGCAAACCAGGAACTGATCTCATACAAGGCAAGGCTGGCAAAGGAGATCCTTACCTCCCACCTTACCAATGCCACCTTGTATCAACACGCCAGACTGACCTCCATTACCGATGCCCTAACTGGTGTAGGGTCCAGGAGGATGCTGGAGGACAACCTCCAGATAGAGTTTGACCGCGCAAGGAGGTACCGCTGTCCGTTGTCAATAGCCATCATAGACCTGGACAACTTCAAGACCATAAACGACACCCTTGGCCACAGTACTGGCGATGAGGCCCTCAAAAGGCTGGCGCAATCCATGCAACACCAAAAGAGGCTCTCGGACATACTGGGCAGGTACGGAGGGGATGAGTTTGTGCTACTTATGCCCCAGACCACTGCCCAGGAGGCATTGAGCCTGATCGAAAGGCTCAGGGCCCAGGTGCACCAGATCAAGCTGGCCGAGGGCATCCATATGAGCATAAGTTGTGGCATCGCAGAGATCCTGCAAGACCTGGATGGCTCACCAGGTGACCTGATGCGCAGGGCAGACCTCGCCCTCTACGAGGCCAAGAGCGCAGGAAGAGATTGCGCATGGGTCTGGGAGAAGACCATGACAAAGGCGGTTGACACCAACGAGATAGAGATCGCCAGGATCAAACAGCTCCAGCGTAGGGTAGCAGGCCTGTCGGAGAAGGCAGAGGCGATGTTCATGCACAGTATTGCCAGCCTGGTCCACACACTGGAGGCCAAGAACCCCTGGTCTCAGTATCACTCCCAACACGTGACCGCATATACCCAGGGCATAGCCAGGAGCATGAATATAGGTCCAAAGCAGACAGAGATCATCTGCCGCGCTGCTATGCTACACGACATAGGCAAGGTCGGCATCTCTGACCAGATACTGCTCAAGGACGGCCCGCTGAGCCGCAAGGAACGGAAGGTAATGGAGCAGCACCCGTTAATAGCGGTCAGGGTCTTAGAGAAGATGAACTTCTTGGAGCGGGAGATCACCATCATACGCCACCACCACGAGAAATGGAACGGACAGGGCTATCCCGACGGGCTGGCAGGTACCGCAATACCGTTGGGCTCCAGGATCCTGGCAGTGGCAGACACACTCGATGCCCTCACCACCCCAAGGCCATATAGGCAGGGCCTGCCCTTGGACAAGGCCGTCAAGATACTTGTGGACTCATCTGGATACGACCTAGACCCAGACATCACAAAGGCCTTGGTAACCTGGATAGAATCAATAGCCAAGGCAAACGGCAAGGATGTCAGTCTTGTCACTATAGAGGATCTGCAGAGCAGCTCTCCTTTGCCCGACCTCCAACAGGAGCTCGAGACCACCTGCCAGGCCAAATTCGTTTGACCTGATCGCCAAGGCCACTAAACTGATGGCTCACCTTAGGTAAGGAGCACATAGGTGGGCTACAACTGCGTTGTACTGGTCAAGCAGGTACCTGACACCAAGCGGATCACCGGCAAGGTGATGAACGATGATGGTACGGTCAATAGGGCCGCCCTGGCTGCCATCTTCAATCCGGAGGACCTCAATGCATTGGAGATGGCCCTGCAGATAAAGGGCCTCTATGGCGGGACCGTCACGGCCATCACCATGGGCCTACCATCTGCAGCAGAGGTATTGAGGGAGGCATTGTATCGTGGGTCAGATAGGGCGATCCTCATTACAGACCCCAGGGCTGCTGCCAGCGATACACTTGCCACCAGCTATATCCTCAGTTGTGCGGTCCGCAACGTGCCATACGACATCGTGCTGTGTGGCAGGCAGGCCATAGATGGTGACACTGCCCAGGTCGGACCACAGGTGGCTCAGAAGCTAGGGATCACCCAGATCACATACGTTGAGGCCCTTGAAGGCCTTCAGGGCAGGTCCATAACGGTCAGGCGGAACATAGGCAACGGTTGGCAATTGGTCAGGACCAATCTGCCGGTCTTGATGACCGTCATTGATTCTGCCAACCAACCCAGGATCCCTGCTGCCAAGAGGCTGATGCGGTACAAGAAGGCAAGGGCCAGGTGTGAAATTGAGGCGCAGCTTAGGCTCGAAAGGCCACAACTAGAACAAGGTGAGTTGGCAGAGCTGGTAGAGCAGGCCGCCAAGGAGCTTTCATCCCGCGGTCTACTGATAGAACAGTGGGATATAGACATGATCGGAGCTGACCCGGCACTGTGTGGCAGGTCTGGCTCCCCTACCAAGGTGCATAGGATCCAGAGTGTGATATTGTCGGCAAAGGATAGCAAGACCGTCGAACCTACTGATGCTGGGATCAGCCAGATGATCAGCGAATTGATAAGTGATAGGATCATTGCCTAGTCAACGGACAGGATGGTTTCTGGACCAGTCATGATCAACACCAATCAAAAGGCAGATGTTTGGGTCTTTGCGGAACAGCACAATGGGCATCTGGAGGACGTCTCGCTGGAACTGTTGGGCAAGGCCAGGGCCCTTGCCGCTCAACTGAATGTGGCGGTTGGTGCGGTATTGTTGGGCCAACAGGTCAGCAGCCTTTCACAGAGGCTGATCAGCCATGGGGCAGATAAGGTCCTCCTTGCAGACCATCCGTTGCTGGCACACTATCAAACAAACAGCTATGCCAAGGTCTTTTGCCAATTGGTACGCAAGTATCAGCCCCAGATCGTCTTATTCGGGGCAACCGTAACTGGTCGCGACCTTGCGCCAAGGATTGCAAGCGAACTGAGGGCAGGTCTCACAGCAGATTGCACAGACCTGCAGATAGGCGACCACAAGCCCCCAAATGAGGATAAGCTCTACAAAGGCCTACTATTTCAGATCAGGCCTGCCTTTGGCGGCAACATCATTGCCACTATCATCAATTACCAGCGTTGGCCCCAGATGGCAACCGTGCGAGAAGGGGTCATGAGGATGGCAGATCCAAACCCAAGGCGGAAGGGCCGTGTCATCAAGGTGGATGTTGAGCTTGGCCCAGAGGACCTGCCACTAGAGATCCTGCAGGAACACCAGCAGCCCAGAAAGGTGAACCTCAAGGCCGCCAGGATCATCGTGGCAGGAGGGGCTGGGGTAGGAAGCAAGGAGAATTTCAAACTGATCTGGGAGCTGGCCAATTGCCTTGGTGGCGCACCTGCCGGTTCAAGGGCTGCCGTGGACCTGGGCTTTATCGACCATCAATATCAGGTTGGACAGACAGGAACCACGGTCAGACCCGCACTTTATATAGCCATAGGGATAAGCGGTGCAATCCAACACAGGGCAGGGATGGAGCAGAGCCAGAAGATCGTGGCGATAAACAAGGACCCCCAGGCCCCCATATTCTCTATCGCCCACTACAAGATCGTGGCAGACCTCAATGATGTAGTACCAAGGATGATCAAGGCACTAAAGGAGAAGGCAACCAGGTAGACCATGGCGAACTTCTTTACAGACAATGACGACCTCAGGTTTCTATTTGACCATCTGGATCTGAAAGGGATCGCCACCCTCAACGAAGAGGGCTTTCGTTTTGCAAAGGAATTCGACTATGCCCCGCAAGACCCTCAGGAGGCAGTGGAGAACTACAGGATGGTCCTGACCTGGCTGGGACAGCTATGCGGTGACTTCATTGCCCCGAGGGCCGAATCCGTTGACAGGGAAGGCAACAGGCTCAACCCAGACGGGACCGTCACAAGGCCCAAGGGGATCGTTGAAGACCTCGAACAGTTGGCAAAGGCAGACCTGATGGGCTTTACGTTGCCGTACAGGTTTGGTGGCCTGAATTTCCCAAACACCATCTATTCGATGGCCATAGAGATCCTTTCGAGGGCAGATGCACCCCTGATGAACCTCTTTGGCCTGCAAGGCATTGCAGAGACGATAAATGCATTTGCAGATGAGTCGATAAAGCAACAGTACCTGCCTGCATTTGCCGCAGGCAAGGTTACTGGGGCCATGGCCTTAACAGAGCCAGATGCAGGTTCCGACCTACAGGCAGTTAAACTCAGGGCCTTCCAGGATGCCCAGGGCAACTGGTACCTCAACGGCGTCAAACGCTTCATCACTAACGGCTGCGGGGAGGTCCTATTGGTCTTGGCCAGGAGCGAACCTGACCGCAGTGGCGGACTTGGCCTTAGCCTATTTGTGTGTGAGAGGGGGCCCACGGTGCACATCCGCAGGCTGGAGGAGAAACTAGGCATCCATGGCTCTCCCACATGTGAGATCTTCTTTGACAACACCCCCTGCCAACTGATCGGTCAAAGACAAAGGGGACTGGTGACATATGTGATGAGCTTGATGAATGGCGCCAGGATCGGCATCGCAGCCCAGTCACTTGGGATCGCGGAGGCAGCATATCGCGTTGCCAGGAACTACGCGGCTACAAGGCGACAGTTCGGCGTATCCATCGAGATGCTCCCTGCGGTCAGGGATATGCTCATGGAGGACCGGATCGCCATAGAGGCGGGCAGGGCCCTGCTCTATCTGACCAGCCAGATAGTGGACCAGGCGGTAGGCATGGATAGACAGATCTCAAACGCCGGTGAAGCCCAACTGCCGAAGGAACTGAAGGATCGATTCAGACTGGTCCGCAGGTATGCAGAGCTGCTGACCCCAATGAGTAAGTACTACTGCTCCGAGATGGCCAATAGGGTTGCATACGACGCCATACAGGTCTTGGGGGGCAGCGGATACATGCGGGACTATCCTGCCGAGCGAATCGCAAGGGATGCCAGGATCACAACGATATATGAAGGTACAACGCAACTGCAGATCGTCGCTGCGGTGCGAGGGGTCTGCAATGGCACTGCTGAACGGCTGTTGGGCGAGCTGGCCTCAGGCTCCTACGATCCATCAATGGCAGAGCTACTGAGGATCCTGGAAGATGGCACAAAGGACCTCAACAAGGCCGTTGCATTCGTGAAGGACTCTGGAAACGACTACATGGACCTCTACGGCAGGCCCCTGGTAGACATGGCCATAGAGCTCATCCAGGGCCACCTATTCTGCCAGCAGGCCAGCTCTCAGGTCCAGATGCAGGTTGAGGATGCCAAGGGGCAGACCATAGACATGAGACAGAGGAAGGCCACGATCGCACGGCGTTTTGTCAAGAGGAACGCCTATAGACACAAGGGCCTGCTGGACCTGATCTGCAGTGGTGACCGATCCACATTCCAGCATTACAATGCCGTTGTGAACCCTGTCAGCAGAGAGTGACCGTGATGCTCAAGGCCGCCGTGTTCGACTTTGATGGGGTCCTGGCGGACTCTGAGATGGTGCACCTGGAGGCCTTCAATCTGGCCTTAGCAAGGTTTGGTGTACAGATCGGGGTCCAGCAATACATGGACCTGTACCTCGGCCTGACAGACAGGGAATGCGTGGAAACCGTGATAAGTCAGGGCCTGCTTGAGGTTGACGCCCAAACGGCGGAGGCATTGGTTGCAGACAAGAAACGCATCTATGGCCAACTGGCCCGCGCAGAGACAAGGCTGATTGATGGGGTACTGCCATTCTTGCAGATGCTCAGCTCCCATGGGATTCACATGGCCATCTGCTCAGGGGCCCTAAAGGAGGAGATCCTGGCATTTACCGACCGGACCAACCTGACCGGCTATTTTAAGGTCATCGTCTCTGCAGACGACGTAACCAAGGGCAAGCCAGACCCAGAGGGCTTTCTACTGACACTGGCACGGCTAAATGACCTGGCAGGGCCCATCAAACCTCAGGACTGCGTGGTCATAGAGGACTCCAGATGGGGTATTGCAGCGGCCTGGGCTGCTGGCATGCACACCGTTGCGGTCACGAATACGTACGGCCCTTCGGAACTGGCCCAGGCAGACCTGATCGTCAGCAGGCTGGATCAGTTGAGCATCGACGACCTTCACCGACTGACATCACGGTAAAATAACTTGTAAGGCCCACACTTGGCCAGGGCTCTTTAGTATATGGTGCAGTCCATTATGGGTGTCAGTCTACACAGTCCCTCGAATATCAGGAGCTCGCCTTATAGGCCATCAGGCGATCAACACTGGCTGGCAGCAGCTGCGATCGTGTTAATACTGTGCTCAAGCCTCATGGCAGCAGGTCTAGTCGTTCAGGCAGAGGCCGCGTACAGGACTGGCCAGTACGAGCAGGCCATAGACCTTGCCCAGAAGGCCATGGACCAGGGTCGTTCAGGCGTACGCACATGGAGGGTCCTGACCAATGCAGCCATGGCGATGGGCAGGTATCAGCAGGCAGCAAACTACATCGAGAGGGCCCTGCAGGATTACCCAGACAGCATCCTGCTTTGGCTACTTGCTGCCGAGGTCTTACCATATGTGGGCCAGTCGCAGAGGGCGACCAGTTCACTGGACCTTGCATATCGCCTGGCATCAAGACGGGCCCTAGAGCGGATGTCTGCAGAGGACCTGGTGGCCACAGGTCAGGTCCTCCTGCAACTAGGAGGCGAGCCCAGGATCATATTGGATCAGTTCTACCTTCCTGCAATCCAGAGGGATCCAAACTGCCCAGATCCCTACATCGCTGCAGGTACACTTGCAATAGATAAGCAGGATTACCAGCTCGCCGCCAGATACATAAGAGAGGCAATTGCGCGGATACCTGAGGAACCAGATTGTTACCTGATCCTGGCCAGGGCCTTTTACCCAAACGATCGCAGGTCCATGCTCGATGCCATCAATAAGGCCGTCAAGATCAATCCTAGGCACGTCGCCTCCTTACTGTTACTTGCAGAGCACATGATAGACTGCGAGGATTATCCCTCTACTGAGAAGGTCCTCCAGCATGCCTTGGAGGTCAACCCATGGCATCCGGAGGCACTTGCGCTCAAGGCCCTACTGGCCCACCTTACCAATGACCCAAATCAGGCAGCACAGTTCAGGGCAAAGGCACTGCACTGGTGGCAGGACAATCCGCGAGTAGACCATTTAATCGGTAAGAAGCTCTCCCAGAAATACCGATTCTCTGAGGGCCTCAACATGCAGCTGAAGGCCCTGCAGATGGACCCCATGTACATGCCTGCCAGGCTTCAGGCTGCCCAGGACCTGCTGAGGCTAGGCAGCGAGGAGGAAGGATGGGATATGGTGGAGGCAGTACACAAGCACGACCCATACAACGTGACTGCCTACAACCTTGTGTGTCTGCGGGATAGGATCAAGACCTTCGAGGTCCTACAGGCCGATGGCCTGACTGTGAGGATGGACCCTACGCACGCAAGGCTCTACGGTCAGCAGGTCATTGACCTACTCAGGCAGGCAAGGACTGCCCTTGCAGATGCATACGGTTATAGGCCAGGCCACATCACGGTGGAGATCTTCCCGAACCCCCAGGACTTTGCCGTCAGGACCTTCGGCATGCCTGGTGCAGAGGGCTTCTTGGCCGTCTGCTTTGGGAATCTCATCACTGCGAGGGCACCTGGACCTAGTCCACCACATAACTGGCACGCGATCCTCTGGCATGAGTACACGCATGCGGTTACTCTAGAGGTAACCAAGAACAAGATGCCAAGGTGGCTGAGCGAGGGGATATCCGTCTATGAACAAGGTAGACACAACCCCTCGTGGTCATACAAGATGGATCCCCAATACCGCCAATTGATCCAGAAGGAGAGGCTCCCAGGGCTCAGTGGGCTCAGTGAGGCCTTTCTGGACCCGCGAAGCCCAGTACACCTACAGTTTGCATATTATCTAGCAGGTCTGGCAGTGGAGTTCATCATAGAACACGTGGGCATGACAGGGATGAGGGCCATACTTGAGGACCTGGCTACCGGCCAACCGATAGAGGACGTGTTGACAAGGCGGGTTGGCCGGCTGGAGGTCCTGGACCAACAGTTCCTGGCATTTGCAACGGATAGATTCCAACAACAAGGTCTTCACGCAGACTGGGAACAACCAACTGGCGGTGACCTGGACCCAACGGATGCCAACGCAATAGGCCAATTCCTGGCAGCCAGGCCCAACAATATCTGGGCGCTGAAGGCCCTGGCAAGGGTTCAGATCGGCCAAGGCCAACTCCAACAGGCCATAGACACGCTCCAGAGGCTCATACGCCTATGCCCCGAAGATACAGGCCAAGACAATGCCTATGTGCTCTTGGCCAAGATATATCAACAGGTGGGGCAATTGGATAAGGAATGGGCGGTACTGGAAGGCCTTGCTCAACTCTCTGCAGATGCTGGCGATGCCTTCCTGAGGCTGGTGGAGATGGCATATGCAAGACAAGATTGGGATGCACTGATCAGATACGGCCAAGGATACATTGCGGTTGATCCCCTCAATGGCCAGGTGTATCAGAGATTGGGCCAGGCCTTCCAGGCAACTGCCCAATATCGCAGGGCCATAGAGGCATACACCAAGGCCCTGCTGCTGGATCCAGAAGATCCAGGGTATATCCACTACCGACTGGCAGGTCTGTTGCGGCCTGTTGAGCCTACTGAGGCAAGAAGGCACATACTCGAGGCCTTGGCGTTTGCACCTAGGTTCCGGCAGGGCTACAGGCTCCTGCTGGACATAGTCGCAGACCTACAGCAGAATGTCCAAGGTGGCAGTTCCGATGGAGGTGTAACATCCGACCAACAACGGCCATAATTGCATTGACGATCGCATCGAGCTTGGTCTGCCTTGCCCAACCAGCCATCAGTCCTGAGACTGCAAACACATGGCAGATAGACAGCCGCTTTGCAGCCGACCTGTTCACATTCGTCAGGATCAGGTACTCCTCAGTCATGCCTTCAGGTGCAGGCCCTGCAGCCATCCGTAGGGGTCGCGGGTTTAGGGGTGGATTCGGTGGTAACTGGGCCACGGACTGGCCTGATAGTGACCTGAATATCTCATACCGGCTCAGCCAGCTCACCTCCATACAGGTCAACCCTGAGCCGCTGATACTGGAACTAACGGATCCAAGGCTTAAGGATTACCCATTCATATACATCGTCGAGCCTGGTAGACTCCTGTTTTCTGAACAGGAGGTGACTGCCCTGCGAAATTACCTGCTCAACGGCGGTTTCCTGATGGTCGACGACTTCTGGGGTGAGGCAGAGTGGTCGAACTTCTATACACAGATCAAACGCGTGTTCCCAGACCGCGAGCCTGTGGAACTGCCCCTGGATCACCCCATATTCCACATCGTCTTTGACCTGAAGGAGCGGCCCCAGATACCTAGCATAGATGTGGCAATAGCAGGTCAGCCTTACGGCATCACATGGGAAAGGGAGGACGCCAGGCAGGTGCACTACAAGGGTATATTCGACGACAAGGGCAGGATGATGGTCATCATATGCCACAACACCGATCTGGGCGATGGTTGGGAAAGGGAGGGCGAGGACGAGTGGTACTTCCGTGAATTCTCGGAGAAGAAGGCCTATCCGCTGGGGATAAACATCATCTTCTATGCCATGACACACTGACCTGGAGATAATAATGGACACATATCAGTCGGAACAGAGGATCGTAGAACAGATCACGGCAGCCAGAGGGCGGATGGCCTCACAGCTGGCCAAGGTGATCGTAGGGCAGAGGGATGTTGTAGAGCAGTTGTTCATTGCCGTACTTGCAGGCGGGCACTGCCTTATCACCGGTGCACCTGGCCTGGCAAAGACACTGGTGGTCAGATCGCTGGCGCAGCTTTTCAACCTCCGATTCCAACGCATACAATTCACGCCAGACCTGATGCCTTCAGACATCATAGGCACCGAGATCCTCCAACAGACAGATCATCAAAGACAGATGGTCTTTGTAAAGGGCCCCATATTCGCCAATATCATCCTGGCAGATGAGATCAATCGGACCCCACCCAAGACACAGGCTGCCCTGCTAGAGGCCATGCAAGAACACAGCATCACCGTGGCAGGCATCAGCTATAGGCTGGATGAGCCCTTCCTTGTCTTCGCCACACAGAACCCCATAGAGATGGAGGGAACGTATCCCCTGCCTGAGGCCCAATTGGACCGTTTCATGTTCAATATCTGGATCGACTACCTCCCTGAAGACCAGGAGGTCGCAGTAGTGGGAAAGACTACTGCAGATCAGCCAAAGTCCATAGAGCCAATCTTCAATGCCCAAGATCTTCTGGCCTTCCACGCGGTCGTCAGGACCGTGCCTATCGCCCAGGATGTGATCAGATATGCGGTCAGGCTGGCAAGGGCCTCAAGACCTGGACCTGATAACCCAATAGATTTAGTAAATCAATACGTAAGATGGGGGGCAGGTCTTCGGGCATCCCAATACATGGTACTTGGAGCAAAGGCCAGGGCCCTGTTGCAAGGACGTCCATATGTTGGATTTGAGGATATCAGGGCCCTGGCCCATCCAGTATTGAGACACAGGATCCTGCTGAACTACAGGGCAGAGGCAGAGGGCCTGGGCGTAGAGGGACTGATAGATCGGCTGCTGGATGTGGTAGGACAGTGATAACACCAATGCGTGCAGGCACAGGGAACAAACAGGCCTTCCAGATAGACCCAGCAACGCTGATGAAGGTCAGGTCCCTGGAGCTGCGTGCAAAGGTAATCGTAGAGGGATTCTGGAAGGGCATACACCGCAGCCCATATCATGGCTTCTCTGTGGAGTTCTCTGAATACAGGCCATATGTGGCTGGTGATGACATCAGGCACATAGACTGGCGGCTTTATGCCCGTACTGACCGCTTCTACATAAAAAGATATGCAGATGAGACCAACATGCGGTGCCTGCTTGTAGTAGATCGCAGCAGGTCCATGGCATTCGGATCCAATGGGTACACAAAATCTCAATACGCAGGCACGCTTGCAGCGGCCATTGCGTATCTTTTGTTCTCGCAGGGTGACGCGGTGGGATTGACTACATTCGATCGGCAGATCAGGGCGCACATACCACCAAGGAACAGGCCAGGCTATCTCAGACGGCTGCTTGTGGAGCTGGAAAAGGCACCTGAAGGCCTGTCTACCGATCTGAGATCTGCGCTGCAAGGCATCTGGCAGCTCAGCACCCGCAGGCAGATGGTCATATTGATCTCAGACCTGATGGCAAGCATAGAACACCTGGAGTCCGACCTGGCCTACCTCCATGCGGCTGGCAACGACCTGATCCTATTCCACATCCTGGATCCTGTGGAACTGACCTTGCAGATCGGCAGGCCTGCGATATTGCAGGACATGGAGACCGGCCAAAGGATAGTAATAGACCCAGCAATAGCAGCACATCGCTACCGCCGCCGTCTGGATGATCATCTCGGGAAGGTCAAGTCGGCTTGTGACAGCCTTGGCATAGATTATCAGTTATGCCCTACCGATAGACCATTGGAGCAGGCCCTGCTGGAGCTGCTACAACATAGGTCCATTACCGCTAGGCGCACCCACAAGGTGCACCAGCAGGCAAGGAGGTCTCCATGAGCTTCCTGTATCCAGGTGTCCTTGCAGCACTGGCGGTTGTGGGCTATGTGGTGATACTACACATGATACGCAGGCCTGACCTGCCAAGGATACCATTTGGTTCAGTGATGTTCCTACGCCCTACTGCTGCCAGATCAAGTGGCAGACGCAGGCTGAAGGATTTATTGCTGATGATACTGAGGATAGCTGCACTTGGATTGCTTGTGACAGGTTTTGCAAGGCCGTTTGTCAGATCAAGGCAGCAAGATCCATTGTCCCAGCAAGGCCCTGGACGCAGCCTTGTGATCCTGCTGGACACCAGTGCCTCTATGCGTGCAAGAGGGCTGTGGGATCAGGCGATGGGCCATGCCAGGTCGATCATCCCCTCCTGCGAGCCACACGATAGGCTGTGCCTGATGACATTCGATCAGACCCCAAGGACCATCCTGGACCTGCGGCAATGGGCACAGATGTCGCCCCAGCAGGCAAAGGACATGGCCATACAACTTCTCTCTACCTGCAGACCTGGATGGTCGCAGACCAGGCCGGACCTGGCACTTCAGGCTGCTCTAGACCAGATCGAGGCTGATGTTGCAGATGATCCAAGCCTGGCCGACATGGTTAACCAGGTGATCCTCATCAGTGATATGAGGTGCCCGGCCGAGGCAGCCGAGGCCATTGGCGGACTAGATTGGCCTAAGAAGGTCATGCTCAGGCCTATCGCATTGCATCCAAATGGACCCACAAACGCCACATTGGAGCTGGCCGACCAGGCCCCAGGCCTTTGGGTCAAGGTCAGTAACTGGTCCACATCCAAGAATGATCGTTTCAGGCTCAGATGGCCGGATCTGCCAGATATCGAGCCCTTGGAGGTCTATGTCCAGCCTGGCGGAAAAACGGTATTGAAGGTTGCAACAGGGCCTATGTCCGGCCGGCTTGTACTTGAGGGGGATGATCACGACTTTGACAATTCTGTCTTTGTGGCACCTAGGCAGGACAGATCTGCCATCGTCTATGTTGGCAATCCAGATCGGCTCGACCCTCAACAACCCCCCTTCTATCTTTCAAAGGCCATCGAGCCATCAGGCCGACAGGTCACCTTTACTGCCGACCTATCTAGCCTTCCTGCAGAGGCCCTTAGACATGCCTTGCTGGTGATCGTCGGGCCAGGAGGTTATAAGGACCCAGGCAGGTTGTCTGGGTTCGTCCGGCAAGGAGGCGTGGTGCTGATCATCGCTGCAGATACCCAGGCGGCCAGGTTCATAATGGATCTGGCAGACCTGCAGGAACTGCCTTGCCAGCAGGTCCAGATGGACCAGACCTATGCAATGATCCTGAAGGTGGATGCAGGACACAGCATCCTATCGGCCCTGGCCCAGCCCAGATACAACAACTTCACGCAGATACACATCTGGAGATACTTCAGGTTCGATATCTCCCATATCCAGGACTGCCGGCCTTTGATGTGGCTGGACACAAACGACCCTGGCCTATTCGAGTTGGCCTGTGGAAAAGGAAAGGTGCTTGTACTGGCTCACCGTTGGAACATGCCCGACAGTGACCTGGCCTTATCCTCTAAGTTTGTGCCTTTGCTCTATGGTCTGATCGAATATGCAGACTCGATCCAGGATCCGCCTGCACAGTATTATGTAGGCCAGAGGCTACCAGCCGAGCTAGGTCCAGCGATCGTGACCTGTCCTGATGGGTCCGAGGTGCAGCTTGCTGCTGGACAGGCCTTTACGCAGACTACCATGCCAGGCCTATACACAATCAGATCTGTTGGGGCCAGTAGGACAGTCGCTGTGAACATATGGCCTACAGAGGGTCTCGACTTGCCTTTGGTTGCAGATCAGGTCGACGCCCTTAATATGGCCACAAGTAGTAGCCAGGAACCTATCTTCAAGACCACAAGTACAACTGGTATCGCGGATACACATCAGCTCGAGGCCAGGCAGGGCCTTTGGAGGTGGCTTCTGGCAGCCTGCATGTTGGTGCTATTCGCGGAGGCAATCTGGTCAAGCAAGGGCGAGGGTAAGGAGAGATCATCATGATCGTCGAGGCACTCAGAAGGCAATTGGAGCCGGTCGTTGACCGTGCCAGGAAACTGGCATTGATCTGGACACTAGCGATCATATGGGCCCTTGGCACGGCATTTGGACTTTGCCTTTTGGTCATAAGATGGCTTTGGGGCTGGCAATCCCCTTTAGCTGCGGTCATAGCAGCAGTACTTGTTGCAATAGCGACCATTGCGGCATTTGTAAGGTACAGACTGCACAGACCAGATTACCATCAGATCGCCAGGCAGATAGAACAGCACCATCCAGAGATAAAGGCCATGCTGCTGGCAGCATTGGAGCAGCAACCGAGGGGCCCTGGTGGCAGACTAGGATATCTGCAGATGCAGGTCATCATGCAGGCCATCGGACATGCAGCAAGACACGACTGGAGCGCAGCAATCTCCCATTCCAGGCTTGCCTTCGCCCAGGCAGTGGCCCTGCTTTCATTCTTGGGCCTAACGGCCGTAGGGCTAACAATGGCAAGGGCCTTGACCAGGCCAGGCAAGGACTGGGGGCTTCTGTCCAGGTCATACCATTGCACGATCGAGCCTGGTGATGCCTCTGTAGAACAAGGCAGCTCGGTGGCGATCCTGGCCAGATTCCAAGGCAGGATACCATCGCAGGCCATCCTGGTCTTCGGCCCAGAAGGGCTACCCACATGGAGGGCCATGACAAGGGATACGGATGATCCAGTATTTGGTACACTCATACAACAGGTTGAGCAGGACCTGACATACAGGGTGGAGTACGAGGGCCTATCCAGCCCGACCTACAAGATCACTACCTATAGCCACCCTGAACTGGTACAGGCCAATGTACATATCGTATATCCTGAATATGCCATGTTGCCAGATCGTGACCTGATCGATCCAAGGCAGATAGAGGTGCCAGAGGGGTCAAACCTCCTGATCGATCTATTGGTCAATAAACCCATCGCCAATGCCCGTCTTGTAGACCCAAACGGACAGATCGTCCGATTGGAACCTGCACAGATCGAATCTATAGGGGCAAGATGGAGGGCATCCATCACAGCCATCCATTCCTCTCAATACCAACTGGAGCTCTTGGACCATGATGGCAGGGATAACAGGCTCAAGGATAGATTCAGCATCAAGGTGATCAGGAACTATCGGCCAAGGATCAAGCCCATCTTCCCCGGTCATGACCTAGAGGTCTCTGCCATACAGGAAGTCCCTGTGGAGGCAGAGGTATTGGATGACTTTGGGATCACCTCCTACGGCCTGGGTTACGGCCTTCCAGGCAGGCCCCAAAGGATAGTGGAGATGCCCGTAGGCAAGGATGCGCAGCAGAAACTAAGCATTCAGTACCTTTTCGACCTCGAACAGATGGATCTGCGCCCAGATCAGATGATCTACTACTGGTTCTGGGCGGACGACATCGGGCCTGATGGCAAGGTCCGCAGGACACAAAGCCCCATGCACTTCCTAGAGGTGAGGCCCTTCGAGCTGGCCTTCTTTGAGGGCCAAGGCATGGCCAGCCAACAGGAACAGCAAGAAGATGGGATGGGAATGGGTCAAGACCAGCAATTGGTAGAGCTGCAAAAGCAGATCATCAACGCCACCTGGGCCATCCTCCAACAGATAGGCCAGGGTGCAAAGCAGGATCTGATCGAGGACATACACGTCGTAAGGCAGTCCCAGCAGCAGGCCTCGGAGATGGCGACCCAGCAGGCAGAACAGTCGCAGGACGACCTCATCAAGTATTCCCTCCAGGCAGCGGCCGAACAGATGGATCAGGCCGTCGATCACCTGCAAACTGCAACCGTCCGATCGCCAGATGAACAGCTTGGCCTTGCGCTCGATGCTGAACAGGCTGCCTATCAACACCTATTGGCATCAAGGCCCAGACAGGCAAGGGTCGTGCAGGCCAGGCAGATGGGGCAGTCCAACCCCAACAGGCAGATGTACCAGCGACAACTTCAGCAGTTGCAGTTGAGGTTTCACCAGGATCAATACCAGACAGAGCGCCTTGCCCAACCGGATACACGCACAGCCGAGGACACACAGATCCTCTCTAGGCTCAGGGAGCTGGCGAACCGCCAAAGGCTATTGACGGATCGCCTTCGAGATGTCCAGGCCTCCTTACAGCAGGCACAGGACCCCTCCCAGGCACAGCAATCACTGCGCCAGCTATCGCAACTGCGGGATCAGCAGATGGAGACGATCAGGGATATAGATCAGATCGAACAGCAGATGGACCAGCCGCAGAATCGCCAGCGATTTGCACAAGCCAGGCAAGGGCTGCAGCAGGCAAGGGAGCGGGTCAGGCAATCCATGGACGAACTCACCTCAGGCCAGGTTGCGCAGGCCATCAACTCTTCCACCAGGGCACAACGACAAATCGAGCAGATTCAGGATCAACTGGACCAGGCCCCAGCCAGCCTACTTGCCCAGCAGGTGCGGCAACTGAGGTCGCAGGCCCAACAGCTTGAGCAGCGTCAGGGCCAGATCGCCCAGGAGCTGGCCCAGCAGCTTGCGTCCAATAGGAGGACCCTCGAGGATACCAGGATATACCAGCAGATCGCAGACCAACTGGATGAACAATCAAGGCAGGTCCAACAGACCCTCCAGCAGCTCAGGGATATCAGCGACCAGGCAGAACCCATCGAGCCGCTTGCAGCCAGGACCCTCTACCAGGCCTTGCGCCAGGCCTCCACAGGCAGGCTAGAAAGGACACTGAACCTGGCAGCTGATCTCTTGCGGCGAGACCTGATCAGGCAGGCAGTTCAGGTCGAACAGCAGGCAAGACAGGCCATCGGCGAGCTCCGCACCCAGATCGAACAGGCAGCAGAGGGCCTGCTGGGTGACAGGGTCAACGCACTTGCCGCTGCAAGGCAAAGGCTTGATGGTCTGATCAGACAGATAGAGGATGGGCAGATGGACCCAAACAACCCACAGTCCATCCAGGCCTGGCTTGAGGCGCTTAGGCAGACCGAACTGCTCTTGCAGCAACAAGACCTACGGGACATGGCCGCTGCCATCACACAGGCAGTCACAGTGGCAGCAAGGGAACAAGGCCGGCATGGCAACGCCCCTCAGTGGGACCTATTCAGTGCCCAGATCAGGATGCAACTTGTCCAGTTACGCACACAGGTCGGCTATGAGCTGGCAAGGGCACAGGGTGGACAGGAGCTGGCCCCTATAGACCGGGATCCAGTGCCGAGCAGGTACGCGGAGCTGGTCCGCAGGTACTTTGAGAACCTCAGCGAAGGCAACCGATGATCCAGATCGGGCAGCTGGTTATTGCGGTCAATCCCTGGACCTGGATGGTCATATCTATCGTGGGGATAGCCATGGCCGCCTCGGTCTGGTCCCTTCTGCGATCCAGGCAGGCAGGCCCGATCATGCTGCTGGCATTGATTGCAAGGACGGTTGCCATTGCGATTGTTGGCCTGATACTTCTCAAGCCGCTCTGGATCAGCAGGCAGCCAAAGGCAGGCGAGAACCTGATTGCCATTGTGACAGATAACAGCCTCAGCATGTCCATAAAGGACCCCACTACCGGCAGGACCAGGGGCCATGCAGCTATAGAGACGATCAGATCTGACCCGATCAGCCAGCTTTCACGGACATTTAGGGTTCGCTACCACCTCTTTGACACCAGGTGCAGGCCCATGACCGACATCTCGGAGCTGGGCTTCGACGTACCTGCCTCGAACCTGCAATCCTGCATCCAGACCCTCAGGGATCAATACGCAGGCAGACCGCTGGCAGGGGTCATCCTCCTTACAGATGGCATTGCCACGGATATCCAGCAGGACCCAGACTGCACTGGCCTGCCGCCGATCTGGCCAGTGCTCTTGTGTGGTACAGAGCCGGTATGCGATCTTGCCATCACCGATATCCAGGCCGATCAGTCTGCCTTTGAGGATGTACCTGTGACGGTAACCACATCCGTACACGCAACCGGCCTTGCTGGCCACCAGGTGGAGATGTCACTCTACGATCCACATGGCTCCCAACTGGAAGTGCAGGTCTGGCAGATCAAAGGCAACGATCAGTCAAGGTCCTTTAGGTTCAGGTTCAAACCTCCCGATACCGGGGTCTGCTTCTACAGACTCCAGGCAAGGGCCATGGAGCCGCAGATAGTAGAGGCCACCACCGCAAACAATGCCGCATTCATTGCCATAGAACGCAAATCCTCCCCTTACAGGATCCTCTATATTGCTGGCAGGCCCAATTGGGAGTACAAGTTCCTCCAGCGTGCCCTGGCCCAGGATAGTCAGGTCAAGCTGACCGCCTTGATCCGCCTGGCCACAAAGGAACCCAAGTATGACTTCAGGGGAAGGCCTGGCCAGCAGATCAACCCATTGTACAGGGGCCTTGATCCCAATCAGGCACCTGCACTGGAATCATACGATAAACCAGTATTGGTTAGGCTCAATATCAATGAACCGAATGAGCTGTTGGAGGGGTTCCCGAAGAAGGCAAGGGACCTGTTCCAGTACCATGGCCTGATCCTGGACGATATAGAGGCGGCATTCTTTAGCAGCAACCAACTCGACTTGATAAGGTCATTCGTCTCTGTAAGGGGAGGGGGACTATTGATGCTTGCAGGCAAGGATAGCCTCGCTGATGGCCAGTATGCAGGCACTCCCATCGATCAGGTCCTGCCTGTACGGCTGCTAGGGCCTGCAGACAAGTACCCCCAGGGGCCATTTATGCTGGAGGTGACCGCCCAGGGCCTGCTTCAACCTTGGCTGAGGCTGCCTGGCATAGAACAGACTGAGCGGCGATTCGCCCAAGGCATGCAATGCTTTCAGGTCCTCGGCCCTGTAGGGCTACCCAGGCCAGGCGGTCTTGTGCTGCTGACTGCACAGGCCCAAGATGGGCAGCGGCATCCCGCATTGGTCACAGGCAGGTTCGGCAACGGCAGGTCAGCGGTCTTGGCGATCGGCGACTTATGGCGATGGGGTATGCAGGATCCTTCAGCCAGGGCACAGATGGAGAACTTCTGGAGGCAGATGATCAGGTCGTTGGTGGTAGATGCCCAAGACCAGGTCACACTGACTGCCACAGCGGATCGGCGATCCGCCCGTCTAGGCCTACGATTGCATGCCAGGGTCCTGGATGGCCAGTTCGAGCCTGTCCAGCATGCAAACGTGTCCATAGAACTGGAGGACCCCAACGGCCGCAAGCTGAGATTGTCTGCCAGCAGCATAGAAGACCAACCTGGCCTTTTCGAGGCGACCTTCCTGCCAAGGGCCAGTGGGCCTTATCGCGCAAAGGCCACGGCAATCGGCCCAGATGGCCGCACGATTGGTCAGGCACAAACTGGGTGGGCCTGCAACCTGGAGGCCCAGGAGTTTGGCCAGGTCCAACCCAATCTTACCTTACTCCAGGCCATTGCATCCAAGACAGGTGGCAAGCTCATACGGGCCAACCAACTAGATGAGATCCAAGACCTGCTTGGCCAGGCAAGCCAGCAGACCATGGTTGTGTTGAGGCCACTGTGGGACCTGCCAGGGGTCCTGCCATTGGCATTGGCATTCAGCCTGTCAGGTTTGCTTGCAGCCTGGACGATCCGCAGGACAAGGGGATTGGCATGAGCATCTTGATCGGCCTGATGCTGTCGATACTGTCCGCACCTCAGGACCATGGGGTGATGATCATTGTAGTAGGTGCCCCAGGACAAGAGGACTACGCCATGCAGTTCGCACAATCCGCCCAAGGATGGCACCAGGCTGCAGGTATGGGTGGCCTCAAGGCCATATTGATAGGCCTGGAAAGGCAATCAGACGCCAATGACCTTACCTTACTTTGCCAGGCCATCTTGCAACAGCCACACCAATCCACTGAGCCCCTCTGGCTTGTCATGATAGGCCATGGCACATACGATGGCAGGTCCGCCAGGTTCAACCTCATAGGGCCTGACCTGACCGCTGAGGAGCTTGCCAGGCTTCTGCAGCCCTTCAGCAGGCCTATCATCGTGATCAACACCGCCTCCTGCAGCGGCCCATTCTTGCCTGCCCTCTCAGGCCCGGATCGCATCATCATCACTGCCACCCGCAGTGGTTTTGAGTCCAGTGCGACCAGGTTCGGCCCCCAGATTGCCCAGGCCATAGTAGACCCAAATGCCGACCTGGACAAGGACGGGCAGACATCCTTGCTTGAGGCCTTTCTGGTGGCATCAAAGAGGACCGCCGATGCCTACAGATCAGCAGGCAGGCTCGCCACAGAACATGCCCTGCTGGACGACAACGGGGACGGGCTTGGAACGCCTGCAGATTGGTTCTCAGGCCTCAGACCTACTAGACGCGCACAAGGCGGCAAGGACCTGGATGGCTATAGGGCGCATCAGATACACCTGGTCCCAAGTGCACAGGAACAGGCCATGCCACCAGGGCTTAGACACAGGAGGGACCAGCTAGAGCTAGAGGTCATAAGGCTGAGGGATTCAAGACAGGGCCTGTCCGAGGATCAGTACCTTGATCGCCTTCAGGCCCTCCTATTGGAACTGGCTGCCATCTATCAGCAGGTAGGCGGCCTATAGGGCCCCTGGTGCAGCCGGCAGTATGATGAAACCGGTCTGCCTGTCACCAATCGCGGCGAACCTGCCCTTAAGTCCATGAATGCCAGTCACCGCACAGATGGCTGCATCTACAAGGTGGCGATTGGACAGTAAATCGATCTCTATTCCCATCTGCTCCAGCAGATAAAGCCGCTGCTGGTGTTTGTTGCCCTTGGGTGGGTGTTTGCCCATCAGGCGTGCTGAGGCACTTGGAAAGACCTCCATCCAGACCGGAGGCTGGAGGTATTCCACAAATGACCTGTAACCAAGGCTATCGAGCATCGAAAAGACCTGCATCCCAGTGTGCATCCAGGCATAGAATGGCAATTGCCGCATCCTTATTGAGCACGGCGTCAAGAAACACCTGATCCCCATCCTCATTAGCCTTATCTCTGCCTGTCGCCTAGTATTCGGCAGTGGCCAACATTGAGGGGCATCTACCGCCACCGCATCAGGTCTTTGCTCCGAGCACCATTGCCGTAATTGATCTAGAACCAGGTTAGACCTGGCCTCAATGACTGCAAGGGACCCGTCCATGGCTACGCAGTGCACATACCTCAATCCCACATCCACACCCAGACAGACCATGACCTTCTTCCAATCTGGCGAAACTCGGTTATGCTGATAGCATAAAGATCTGAGTCTCAATACCATGCCGCTAATATTTTATATCTTACCAGCCATCATCTCATTGGGACAGGTCCAGCCAGGGATCTTGACCTTCAGAGGCTGCGCTGATGCCTCTGCAGCGGTCCAGATAGACCATAATCTGGTGGCAGTGGCAGAGGATGAGGATAACGTACTCAGGATATATCGGATAGATGGCGGCATGCCTGTGGCGAGTTTTGACATGTCAGGATTCCTGCGAGTGGACCCAAAGTTCCCCGAGGTGGATATAGAAGGTGCAGCCAGGATAGGCAACCGCATCTACTGGATCAGCTCGCACGGCAGGAACAAGGACGGCAAGCCCAGACCCAGCAGATACAGATTCTTTGCCACACAGATACAAGATGAGGCAGGACGGGTCCAGCTCAGGCCTGTAGGCAGGCCTTATCGGCAACTGCTGACAAGGATCCTAGCTGCCAGGCAATTGAAGGGTCTAGGACTGGCAGAGGCAGCAGGTGTTGACCTCAAGACCTCCAAGGATAGAAGACTCGCCCCAAAGGATGAAGGGATCAACATAGAAGGCCTATCCAATTGCCCTGGTGGCCAGCTCTACATAGGCCTCCGCAATCCGATACCAAGGCATAAGGCATTGATCATTCCGCTGCTGAACCCAGATAAAGTCATAGAGGATGGAAAGGATCCTGAATTTGGAGGCCCCATCTTGCTGGACCTAGAGGGATTGGGGATCAGGGACCTGTGCTTTTCGGCTCAAACCAACTCTTTTTACATCATAGCAGGGCCATCAGATGAGACTGCAAGATCGGTCCTATTCCGCTGGACAGGTCAGGCCGATGACAAGCCCATCAAGATAATGGACCTGCAGCTAGGAATTCCAGACTGGACGCCAGAAGCAATGGTAATGCTTGAACCTGGCAAGATACTGGTCCTCAGCGACGACGGCAGCAGGTTGGTAAAGGTCAACGGTCCCCAAGAATGCAGAAAAGGCGAATACCTGCCAGAAGGCCTGTGCCCCAACAAGGCCCTCCTTGACCCTGGCAGAAAGACATTCCGCGGCGTGATCCTGACGATAGAAAGGAATCTTTAGATTTTCCTATTGACTAGGCTAGTGGAGTCTTTATAGTCTACAGTCTGAAAGGGTGATGAACCGCAATGTTGGAGTAGGATCTTTGATGTTCACTTTTGGCAACAGTGCGGTGCTACTACGCCGTCAAGGATGGTCTACGGGAGATCGCCGGTTACCTGCTGCGTACGCAGGGTCAGACACCGGAAGAAGGTAGCTCTTCATTGTCAAGGAGGATCAAGCCATGAGAGCCAAACCACTAACACTAGCGATCGCTGCGATTGGGGTATGCCTGGGAACCATGGCAGCAATGGCAGCAGACGAAGGCAACGGCCAACCTGTACCGGTGGCAACATCCTGCCCCATGAGTTGGACCTCCTGTCCAGTCATCTGCACCATGTGTCCAGCCTCCCAGACCCAGTGCCCTCAGGTGGCAACCAAGTGTCCCGCCAAAGAGACATGGTGCCCAGCCGAAAAGACCAAGTGCCCTGTGATGAGCACTATCTGCCCGGCAATTGAGACCCAGTGTCCTCCTGCTGCCACTACCTGTCCACCAAAGGACACATGGTGCCCAGCCCTTGACACCTCTTGCCCACCAGTAGCCACAAGGTGTCCGCCTGTAGATACCAGATGCCCAGTCACCTGTACATCGTGTCCACTAGTGACTACCGTATGTCCGGCCGTGCCCACACAATGCCCCCCATGCATTACCAATTGCGGTGGCCTGTCCACATGCTGCCCTGTCATACAGTGGCCTTGTCCCACGGCAATCGTGACAAGCCCCGCTTTGTAGCACAACTCCTATCTACAGCATCAAAGGGCCACCCTTCAAGGTGGCCCTTCTTGTTTTGGGCTTGAGGCAAAGGCCGACGGGTCTAGAATAATGGCCTTGATGGCATTTTTGCAGGAGTCAGAAGATGCAAGACCTATTTGACGTCAGATCAAAGGTAGTGGCCATTACAGGCGGTGCAGGCATCCTATGCGGGACCATGGCACAGGCCCTCGCCCAGGCAGGGGCAAGGATATGCATAATGGACTTCGATGGACAAAGGGCAGAGAAACTGGCCAAGGAGATAACGGACAAGGGCGGCTCGGCGATAGCGGTCAAGACCGATGTGCTGGATAGGGCACAGGTGGAGGCGGCCGCCGAGAATTGTATGAAGGTATTTGGCTATGTGGACTGCCTGGTCAATGGGGCAGGTGGCAACAAGAAGGAGGCCACCACATCGGAGTCCCTGCCATTCTTCGACATACCTGCCGAGGCCATCAGGTGGGTCTTTGACCTGAACCTGCTAGGTACGGTCCTGCCGAGCCAGGTGTTCGGCAGGTATATGGCACAACAAGGCCATGGCGTTATCATCAATATCTCCAGCATGAATGCCTTTCGGCCCCTTACCAGGATACCGGCCTATTCAGCAGCCAAGGCCGCGGTCAGCAACTTCACACAATGGCTCGCAGTGCATATGGCCCAGAACTACTCGCCAAATATAAGGGTCAATGCCATTGCCCCAGGGTTTTTCCTGACCGAACAGAACCGATTCCTCCTGACCGACCAACAGACCGGCCAGTTGACAGCACGTGGCAAGGCCATCATCGACCATACGCCAATGGCCAGGTTCGGCCAACCTGAGGAGCTAGTCGGTACGCTGTTATGGTTGATCAGTAAGGCCTCTGCATTCGTGACAGGTGTGGTGGTGCCAGTGGATGGTGGGTTCAATGCATTCTCAGGGGTCTAAGAGGTGATCTATCTCGAATTGGCCAATCCTTCTGGGCAGATTGACGATAGGCAGCTTGAGGCCTTTACCATCGAGGCATTGAAGAGGCTCGGTCCAAGACAAAGGGTCTTGTTGATCCCACCTGATATCACCAGGATCCATTCGCGTGCAGGCCTGATCACCAGATATGCATGGCAGGATCTAGGCAAGGCGGTTGCCGCCGTGCTGCCTGCTGTCGGTACGCATGAACCTATGGCAGAGGCGGAGATCCTTCAGATGTTTGGGCAGATGCCAGTCTCTCTATTCCGCAGGCATAACTGGAGGTCTGACCTGGTCACATTGGGGCAGGTCCCTTCAGACTTCATCCGCCAGGTCAGTGAAGGCAGGCTTGAATACCCATGGCCCGCCCAGGTAAACCGCATATTGGTGGAGGGAGGTTTTGACCTGGTCTTATCCATAGGCCAAGTGGTACCTCATGAAGTTGCTGGGATGGCCAACTACAACAAGAATATATTCGTGGGGATAGGCGGCAGTGAGGGCATCAACAAGAGCCACTTCTTGGGTGCGGTCTACGGGATGGAACGGATCATGGGCAGGGCCGATACACCTGTTAGGAAGGTACTCAATTATGCCTCCGACCATTTCGCCAAGGACCTGCCTATCGTATACATCCTGACTGTGGTGGCCAACACAGCAACAGGACCGGTCCTCAAAGGGATCTTTGTCGGCGATGACATAGAGTGCTTCAATAGGGCCTGCGCACTTGCTCAACAGGTCAACATCACCTTCTTGGATAGGCCCCTAGAAAAGGTCATTGTATACCTCGATCCACATGAATATAAGAGTACTTGGCTTGGTAACAAGGCCATCTATAGGACCAGGATGGCCATGGCACGGGATGGCCAGCTCATCATCTTGGCGCCAGGTCTGAAGCAATTCGGCGAGGATAAGGCCATTGATGTCTTGATACGCAAGTATGGATACCTTGGTACAGACCATGTCTTGGAGGCGGTCAAGAAGAACGAGGACCTGGCAGCCAACCTCAGTGCTGCTGCGCACCTGATCCATGGTTCGACAGAGGGCAGGTTCAAGGTCACATACTGCCCTGGCTACCTGACCGATAAGGAGATCCTGTCTGTAGGTTTCGATTACGCCGACCTGGGCAAGATGCTGGCCAGATACGACCCCAAAAAAATGACAGATGGCTTCAATCACGTCGATGGCCAGGAGGTATTCTTTATCTCCAATCCTGGTCTGGGCCTATGGGCGACAAGGCAGCGCTTCAACTCGGCATAGTGGTTTTTGCTTGCAAGATTAACAGGTTAAAATAAGATCTCAAGTCGCATAGCAACAGGTTCTAATCTCAAAGGAGACAACAGATGAATGCAAGTGCAGATATAGGTTTGATCGGCCTTGCCGTGATGGGTGAGAACCTCATCCTCAACATGGAAGGCAAGGGCTTTACCGTGGCATGTTACAATAGGACGGTCTCGAAGGTGGATGAATTCATAAATGGCAGGGGCAAGGGCAAGAAGATCATAGGTTGCCATTCCATACAGGAGCTGGCCTCAGTCTTGAAGAGGCCCAGGATCGTGATGATGATGGTCAAGGCCGGCCAGCCGGTAGACGACTTGATCGAGCAATTGCTGCCAGTGCTCGAGGATGGTGATATCATCATAGATGGGGGCAACTCACTCTTTGAGGATACCATCCGCAGGACCAAATATGTAGAGTCAAAGGGTAAGCTTTACATCGGTACAGGTGTCTCTGGTGGCGAGGAAGGGGCACTTCTGGGCCCCTCACTTATGCCAGGCGGCTCCCCTGCTGCATGGCTGCATGTCAAGCCGATCTTTCAGGCCATCGCCGCCAAGCTCGACGATGGCACGCCCTGTTGTGACTGGGTAGGGGAAGGTGGTGCAGGCCACTATGTCAAGATGACGCATAATGGCATAGAGTATGGAGATATGCAACTTATCTGTGAGGCCTATCACATAATGAAAGAAGGCCTCAGTATGACCCCAGACCAGATGCACCAGGTCTTCAAGGAATGGAACGAGGGGGAGCTCAAGTCCTATCTGATCGAGATCACCGCCGACATACTGGCAAAAAAGGATGAAGATGGCCAGCCTCTGGTAGACAAGATCCTGGATACAGCAGGTCAGAAAGGGACAGGCAAGTGGACGGTCATATCCTCACAGGAGCTGGGCATCCCTATCACCCTGATAGCAGAGGCGGTCTACAGCAGATGTGTGTCCGCAATGAAGGATCAGAGGGTAGACGCATCAAGGCATTTCCCAAGGCCTGATCCAAGGTTTCCTGGTAATAAGCAGCAATGGATCCAGGATATCCGCAATGCCCTCTACGCCTCCAAGATCATCTCCTACACACAAGGCTACATGCTTATGAGAGCTGCGGCCCAACATTATGGTTGGAATCTCAATTATGGAGGGATCGCACAGATATGGAGAGGTGGTTGTATCATCCGCAGTGTATTCCTGGGCCAGATAAAGAAGGCCTTCGACCGCAAACCAGATCTGAGTTGCTTGCTATTGGATAGTTTCTTCAACAAGGCGGTCCGCAGGTGTGTCCGGTCTTGGCGCAAGGTGGTAAGCACCGCTCAAAGGAAAGGCATACCGGTACCTGCATTGAGTACCGCCCTTGCGTTCTATGATGCCTATCGCAGTGCATGGCTGCCTGCCAACCTGCTCCAGGCCCAGCGGGACTACTTCGGTGCCCACATGTACGAGCGAGTCGACCGGCCTAGGGGCCAATTCTTCCACACCAATTGGACAGGCAGGGGTGGCACCACTGCATCAGGGACATATACCGTATAGTGGAGGACCGCATGGCAAAGGCCTTCTTAGACGAGGACTTACTGCTCGAGAACGAACCAGCCAGGCTCTTGTACCATCGCTTTGCCGAGCAGATGCCGATCTACGACTACCACTGCCATCTGCCCGCAAGGCAGATCGCGCAAGACACAAGGTTTCAGACCATCACAGAGGCCTGGCTGGCAGGCGATCATTACAAGTGGCGGGCCATGCGTGCAAACGGCATAGATGAGCAGTATTGCACTGGCACCGCAAGCGACCAGGAGAAGTTCAGGGCTTGGGCAAGGACAGTGCCATATTGCATCGGCAATCCGCTCTACCATTGGACACACCTGGAGTTGAAGCGGTATTTTGGCATATATGGCCTGGTACTAAACGAGCAGACCGCTGACAGGATATATGCAGCGGCCAACAGGCTTTTAGCCGAGCCCGAGTACTCCGTCAGGGGCCTGCTGCGAAAGATGAATGTCAGGCTGGTCTGTACCACTGATGATCCGCTTGACGACCTGCAATACCACCGAGCCATAAAGGCAAGTGGTTTCGAGATCGCCGTACATCCTGCCTGGAGGCCAGATCGGGCCATGGCAACCGAGGACATCCAGGCCCTCAATAAGTACATAGATCGGCTAGGAGAGATAACCAACCGAGATATCTCCACATTTGATCGGTACATCGAGGCCATTAGGCAACGACACCAGTTCTTCCATGACAATGGCTGCAGGCTGAGCGATCATGGGATAGAATGGCTTTATGCAGAACCATATACAGATACAGAGATCCAGAGGATATTTGTACAGATCCGCAAGGGAAAGATGCTGGACCAGCAGCAGGCCGTGAAGTTCAAGTCCGCCATGCTCTATGAACTGGCGTTGATGGACGCAGAGGCAGGGTGGGTACAGCAATTCCACCTTGGAGCAATGAGGAACAACAACACTCGGATGTTCAGGCTACTGGGCCCAGATTCAGGCTTTGACTCCATAGGCGACTGGGAATTGGCACGCAGTACTGCCAGATTCCTGGATAGATTGGACAGCCAAGGTAGATTGACAAAGACAATCTTATACAACCTGAATCCAAAGGACAACGAGGTGATGGCCACCATGATAGGTAATTTTCAAGATGGTTCTTACCCTGGTAAGATCCAGTGGGGTGCGGCATGGTGGTTTCTGGACCAGAAGGATGGCATATACGAACACCTCAGGACCCTGGCTCGGTGCGGCCTGCTGAGCAGGTTTGTCGGCATGCTGACCGACTCGCGTAGCTTCCTATCCTATCCCAGACACGAGTACTTCAGACGTATCCTGTGCAATCTGATAGGTAGTTATGTAGAAGCCGGCGAGGTGCCGCAGGATTACGAACTTTTGGGCCGCATGATACAGGATATCTGCTTTAACAACGCGAGGAACTACTTCCCCATGGAATGCCCATAACTGATGGAGATCATCTCCCAGATACCACGGCTGCCTCCTAGAAGACCTGATAGCCACAAGGGCAACTATGGCAGGATCCTGATCATAGCTGGCAGCGTGGGGATGACTGGTGCAGCGGCCTTGGCAGGTCGGGCTGCATTGCGTGCAGGGGCTGGCCTGGTACGGATTGCAACTGCCAGGTCCGCATTGTCGATCGTGGCCAGCATCGATCCGTGCTATACCACCATCGCCCTTGCTGAGGATAGTCTGGGCAGGATTGCCGCTGCAGCTATAGATACCATCCTCGACGCGGTATCAGACAGTGATGTAGTGGTATTTGGGCCTGGGATAGGGCAGAGTGCTGACCTGAGGGCCATAACCTCAAGGCTGATTGCGATCAAGGGCCTACGTCTCTTGATAGATGCCGACGGCCTGAACAACCTTGTCAGGCTCAAGGGCTGGCAGGCACAGCTTGCCTCGGTACCAATCCTGACGCCGCATCCTGGTGAGATGAAGAGGCTGTGGGCAACCTTGACCGATCAACCCCCTCAGCCAGATCGGTGCGAATGGGCCAGGGCATTCGTACAGAAGGTACCTGTGGTGCTGGTCCTCAAGGGGGCAGGTACGGTCGTTACGGACGGTGCCAGGCTCTACGTCAATACCACCGGCAACCCTGGCATGGCCACTGCTGGGGCAGGCGATGTACTCAGTGGGGTGATAGCTGCATTGATGGGCCAAGGCCTGACAGATCTAGATGCAGCCATACTCGGCACCTATCTACACGGACTGGCAGGGGATATCGCGGCAGCACACCTAGGTCAGGTGAGCCTTACCGCAACAGACCTGATCGATGCACTGCCAAAGGCCTTTGCTAGCCTAGCGGGCAGATCTTGACCTGCCACTAAGATACGAGATCACCCAGATGCAACAGCCTACCGCTGCCAGGCCTAGGCCGAGCCATTGCGATATAGTGAACCTGCCCCACTCATAAGGGTTGTCATCCCTCACGAACTCCAGCATAAATCGTACTAGTCCGTAAGAAAAAAACATAAGGGGAAAGGTCATCCCTGCCTTGTACAGCCTTCGCCCCTGCTGATCTGACCTTGCGTGCGACCAGAATAGGTAAAGCAGCCCTGCTATGCAAAAGGCGGCGATAGATTCATATATCTGTGTGGGGTGGACTGGCAGGGATCTGTAATGGCCCTCTGTTACCTCGTATCGCTGCTGGCTTGTCAATTGTTCAAGGGGTCTTGGGTGCCATCTGCCATCCTGATCCACGTAGTCCAGATAGTCCCTTGGTAGCTCAAGCTGGGGATGAGGCCTATTGCGTTTGGGGTTGGGGTTTATCTGGCTGATGTAGGCAAATGAGTTGTACGGAAACCTCACTCCCCAAGGCAGGTCTGTCGGACGCCCGAAACAACAGCCATTCAGGAAACACCCGATCCTGCCAAAAACCAACCCCACCATAAGGCCTATTGCACAGATGTCCAGGAGCCTAGCTGCAGGCAGTCGCCACCTGCGGACGCAGATAAGCAGCACCAACAGGGCAAGCAGGACCCCGCCAAGGAACTCCAGCCCTCCACGCCATATCCTGAAGACCTCTAGCCAGTCGTCCCTGAAGTCCTGCCAGTAATGTATCACATAGAACAGCCTCGCGCCGGCTATCCCTGCGATCAGGGCATAGAGCGCCACACTGTTGATCAGATTCGGGTCTAGCCCCTCCCTCTTTGCAAGCCGCCTCAGGACCCATACAGCGGCCAGAAAACCTATGACCATGAAGGTCCCATAGCTCTTGATGCTCAGCCCGCCTGCCAGCGGTATCCTCAGCAGCTCTGGGTGCATCTGGGCCTAGCCGGCATCCAAAGGCCTATTGGCCTGATCTACAAAGACGATCCTCGGCCTTATCTGTGCCGCCTCCTGTGGCGAACAATAGGCAAATGCCATGATCACCACCACATCCGACCTGTTTATCAGCTTGGCGGCAGGCCCCAATATCACCACCTCTCCACTGCCTCCAGGGGCAGGTACTACGTAGGTCTGGATCCTGTTGCCATTGTTAAGGTCAGCCACCCATACCGCCTCATAAGGCAGGATACCGGATGCCTCCATCAGGGATTGATCTATGGCTATGCTGCCTTGGTATTCCAACCTGGCATCCGTAACCCTTGCCTTATGGATCTTGCTCTTTAGGACCTTTATCAGCATTGCAAATCCCCGTAAACTATACGCGATTACCGATCCAAGTCCAGGAGGATGTTGTCTATCAATCTGGTCTGGCCCAGGTAGACCGCTGCAGCTATCAAGACCTTGCCTACAATACGATCGACAGGTTCTAGCGTCTGTGGGTCCACGATCGAGATATACTGGACGCGTATATCTGGTGCCTGATCCAGGACATGCCTGATCTGCTGGACCACCTTCGCTGGATCACGCAGACCTGCCTCGATCACCTCCTGGCCTCGCCTTAGGGCCTTGTACAGGATCGGCGCTTGGCTTCGCTGATCAGATGTCAGGTATTGATTCCTGCTACTTGCAGCAAGGCCATCAGGCTCCCTGATGGTCGGACAGACCACGATCTCTAGCGGCATATTCAGATCAGCGACCATCCTCTGGATCACCACCGCCTGTTGTGCATCCTTCTGGCCAAAATATGCCCTATCTGGCTGGACTATATTGAATAGCTTCGTACAGACGGTCGTGACACCGCGAAAATGCCCTGGCCTAAACCTACCGCAGAGGGTATCGGTAAGCCTATCAACCTGCACCCAGGTAAGCGTGCCTTCACCATACATCTCCTCTATCGTAGGCGCAAAGACCAGGTCAACCCCCTCATGCCTACAGACCTCTAGGTCCTGATCTATGGGCCTTGGATACCTATCAAAGTCCTCCCCAGGCCCGAACTGGGTGGGATTGACGAAGATACTGACAACAACATATCCGCAATCTGCCCTGGCAGCCTTGATGAGCGACACATGGCCCTGGTGCAACGCCCCCATCGTAGGGACCAGACCTATCACCGAGCCCTTCTTACGGGCCACAGCAACCGCACCCCTTACCTGCGCAATCGTTTGAGCAACGTCCATATCTGACTCCTTACCAGCCAGGAGGCCTTATATACCAATCCACCTCCTTGGCCAGGGCCATAACATCTCTATCCTTACAGACATCGAATTGTTCGGTATCTATCCTGATCACCGGGCACACATCCCAATTGGAGAAAAGCCACTCATAGGCATCAGAAAGTGATCTCAACAGGCCAGCATCTAACGCCCTCTCATAAAGCCTGCCCCTCTTATCGATCCGGTCCAGGCACGTTGCAACAGAGGCCTGCAACCAGATCACAAGTAAGGGCCTTGAAGGCATGTTGCTAGCGGCCTCATAGATCGGCTGATAGAGGCCAAGCTGATCCCTATCCAGAAGGGTCCTCGCATAGACCAGCTCCTGATCAAATACATAATCAGCAACATGCACCTGCCTTGAAGCCAGCTTGTCCCTGGCCAATTGCTCTATCCTGTGTATCAGGAAATACAACTGGCAGTACAATGCAAACTCATGTCTACCAGCATAGACCTGTGGAAGGAAGGGATTGGTGTCATACGGCTCAAGCAACAAGGTGCCACCCAATAGGTCGGCAAGCCTTCGTGCCAAGGATGTCTTGCCTGCGCCTATCAGACCGGCCATACATATTAATTTAGGCGCTTGTGGATCTACAAAGTAATCCTTGCCATTCAGTCTCTCTGCCAAGACCCTTACCGTCCGACCCAATACTGGATGCACAAGCCCTGGCTCTAGCTCTACCAACCCCTGTAACACAAACGACCTCAGGTGCATCTGTGGGTGTGGCACACGCAGGGTCTCTGATTCTATCACCTGGTCGCCAAAGAGCAGTAGATCCAGGTCGATGGGGCGCGGCCCCCACCTGTCCTTTCTGATCCTTCCTAGACGGCCCTCTATCTGCATAAGTCCTTCAAGTAGTCGATCAGGTGCAAGTCCTGTCTGTATCCTTACCACTGCATTTAGATAAGGGCCCCCACCGGCAGGATGAAGCGGCCTTGTCTGGATGATGGTACTTACCGCCATGACCTTGGTACCATCAAGGCAGTTGATGGCCTCTACCGCATCCCGGATGGCCTGATGCCTGTCCCCCTGGTTGCTTCCCAGGCCTACATACGCGATGGTCTGCGGCATGGCAATGCGGCCCTACAGCCTGGCAAACCTGTCCAGGGCCTCGTCCACATCCTCTGGCCTTGCAAAGGCCGTCAGCCGTAAAAAACCCTCACCCATCGGCCCAAAGCCTACGCCAGGTGTACCAACCACCTGGATCCGCTCCAGGAGCAGGTCAAAGAACTCCCAGGACCCCATCCCGGTTGGTGTCTTGAGCCAGATGTATGGGGCATGTATGCCCCCGTAAACCGTATAACCAAGCTGCCCTAGTTTTTGCCTGATCCTGGCGGCATTATCCATGTAGATCTTTATGGTCCGCCGTATCTGGGCCTGGCCTTCAGGCGTATAGACAGCAGCAGCCCCAACCTGTGTGATATATGAGACACCATTGAACTTTGTGGTCTGCCGCCTGATCCACAGCGATCTAAGTTCCACATCACCTATCTTCAGTGCCCTCGGCACTACCGTAAATGCACACCTGACGCCCGTAAACCCGGCGGTCTTCGAGAAGCTGCGGAACTCGATCGCCACCTCCCTTGCACCAGGGATCTCATATATCGAATGTGGGATCGAATGGTCGGCAATAAAGGCCTCATAGGCAGCATCGAAGAGGATAACCGCCTCCTCGGCCTTGGCATATTCGACCCATCTGGCTAGCTGCCCTCTGGTGGCTACTGCACCTGTTGGGTTGTTGGGAAAACACAGATATATGAGGTCTACGTGGCACTCGGGCGGTTCCGGTACGAAGCCATTGGCCTCTGTCGCAGGCATATAGACCAGGCCAACGTACCTGCCCTTCTCGTCTGCAGGACCTGTACGGCCCGCCATCACACTCGTATCCACATACACAGGATAGACAGGGTCCGCCACTGCCACTACATTCTCAGGTCCAAAGAGCTCCTGGATGTTAGCCGTGTCTGACTTGGCCCCATCGCTTATGATGATCTCGTCTGGGTCTATATCTACACCGCGCGGTTTGTAGTCGTGTTCCGCGATGACCTTGCGGAGGAACTCATAGCCGATCCCGCTGTCATCGTAGCCACGAAAGGTCTCTTGCCTGGACATCTGGTCCACTGCCCGGTGCATGCCCTCTATGACCGCCGGCACCAGCGGCTGCGTCACATCGCCAATGCCCATCCTGATAATCCGTGCCTCAGGATGTGCCTGCTTGTAGGCCCTCACCCTGCGGCCTATCTCTGGGAATAGATAGCCTGCCTTGAGTTTGAGGTAGTTCTGGTTGACCGTTGCCATCGGAATCCTGGCCTCCTGAAAGACCGCGGTATTGTATCTACCACCATCCCGACCGTCAACCTGGCTAAATCGACCTGGACTCTAGGCCCGACCATCGTTGACTGGTCTGGGCATGTATCTATGATTACACTAGGTTCGGGCCTTGAGTAAGCCTAGGTTATGTCTCCCAATACATCAAAGAGCTCTGCCTTCACGTTAGTTGAGGTACTTGTGGTTATCGCCATCATAGCGATCCTGATGGCGATCCTGATGCCTGCCTTGAGGGCAGCAAGGGATCGTGGGGCAAGGCTGCACTGTGCGAGCAATACCAGGACCTTGCTAGTGGCCTGGTTCATGTACGCCCAGGACCATAATTACCGCCTGGTCAACCCAAAGGTTAAGAGCGAAGGGGCGATAAGGGCATCCAACGAACCATTGCCGTGGGTCCTGGTACCGGATAGTTCATATGCCTCCCTGAAGGAAAAGATGGAGGCCATCAAGAAGGGTGCACTGTTCCCTTATGTGAGCAAGTCTATAGAGGTC
The DNA here is from genome assembly GCA_029907605.1 of Sedimentisphaerales bacterium. Taxonomy (GTDB): domain Bacteria; phylum Planctomycetota; class Phycisphaerae; order Sedimentisphaerales; family Anaerobacaceae; genus DTPU01. The sequence continues at coordinate 52,828 of JARYLO010000001.1, read as the reverse complement.
TATAGGTGCCCTGCTGACCAGAGGATTAGGGGCCTTTTGGCCGCATCTTATAGAACCTACTCGATCATCGATGGGGCAGGTGGAGGCAGTTGGCCTGGCCACGTAAGCATTCAGAACATGACCGAGATCAAGAGGCCCGCGGAGAAGTATATCTTCGTGGAAGACTATGACCCTAGAGGGATGAACCTTGGTTCCTGGACGATGGATATTGCAGGCCAGGCCTGGGTCGATCCCCTCGCCCTCTGGCACGGTCCGCGAACCACGCTGGGGTTCGCAGATTTGCACGTTGAGCTGCACCCCTGGCACGACAACAGCTTTATAAGATGGTGCAGGTCCGGAATAGACCAACCTGGCTCCTTCTCATTTGGCATGAGGCCACCTGAGGATGACAGGCAGGACCTGGACTGCATGATCCGGTACTTTGTGCGGAGATCACCCTGATCCAACCATATCCACTAGTGATCCTTCAGGATCCTGACTACAGCCGCGCTGGCTGGGGGCATGGCGATAGTCATAGAAGCGGATTCCTGATCCAACGCCTCTACCTGGCTCCAGCGGCCATCCCAGGTCCCGTCATTGCGGATCTGTGCACCACCCAGAAGCAGGCCAGACTGGGTCGCGATATCGCCCCCAGGTGCGGTCAGGAAGATGGCCTGGGCCTTCTTGATACCTGCCCCGTCCGAGAGCCTGATCTGGACTGTCGTCATTGCCGTTTCCTTGTCGCATCTGGTGTTGATGGCGGTTACAAAGATATCGCCGTTGTCTGTCATCGTTGCGTATGCGACTATCTGGCGGTCCGGGCCCTTCACATCAACATGGATCAGTCTTCCTTGACCACCTAGTGCAAATACCTTCAATCCATAACCTAGCGGCCGTACCTGGTATCCATCAGAGGCCTTGATGAATGCCGCATACTGGCATGGCACTATCAAGCGGCCGCCGCATCTATCGCCAGTATGGAAGTTTAGCCCCACCGCACCGTGCCAAAGCCACCAGTAGATGTAGTCGATCGCCCACAAGGCAGCTGCATAGGTATCGCTCGCACCCTTGAGCCCGCCGAACCAGTAGTTATTGACCTCGGTGAGCCTGTACGGCATATCGTGACCTTTGATCCCTTCTAAGATCTGTCCATGTATCTTCTCATAAACAGCCCAGACCTCACGCGAGAGCATCCCCTGCCTGGCCGAAACCGGGTCTTGGGGGATAAGAACGGACAGGTCATTGGCGTCCAGGGCCTCCATCGGGTTCTGATATGCGCACCCAAGGGGATAGCTGTGCTGGGTGATCAGGGCCAGGCGGCCGGGGCCTGTGCTGAAATCCCTGATCAATCTCCTGCAAAGCTCGGGCGATGGGTTCTGGTCTGGACCACAGAATAGAGCATCTGGGAACTGCCTGATGACTGCGTCCCGAATCGCAGCCCACTTGCTTGCATATAGGCTAGGATCTTTATAATAGCTGGGTTCGTTGCCTATGGCAAGGTACTGAAGGGTGCCGCCATGGCAATCCCGGATGATACTGGCCACTTTGGCTGCATATTCAGGATCGCCATCCTGCAAGCGGAATGTGTAGATCACCTTTACCCCTGCGGCCCTAGCGAATGAAAAGAAGATGCGAATATCCTGCTCTTGCGGCAGCGGGATGTTTGGGGCATCTGCGGAATTGCCACCGATCCGAATGTGACGTATCCCCAACGTATCCAGGAGCTTAATCAGTTCCCTGTTGTTTGGATCGAAATAGTACCTGCCCTGCTCATCTGGCAACAATGTCAAGGTCTCGTAGCTCAGCCCCAGCGAGTCTTGACTTATCATAGGGCCGGGCCTGTCTGTATGGACTGTAAGCTCTACGGGTCTAGGCTGGCAGGCACTGCCCAACAGCAGGAGGATCGCAAGAGGCAGGCCCGCCAAGGGTGTAAATCCCGTCGGCCTTATCTTATTCTTACTCATAGACCGGCTATGATCCTGACATTAACCCTACGGGTCATACTATCGCCTTCCTGATCCGTCACGGTAAAGCTAAAACCGCCGATTGCATCATGGCTTGTTGCCGCCGTGAACCTGGCATACCGGCCGCTGATCAGCGTGACGGTCCCGTTGACCTGGTTCGAGAATGTGTACTGCGGACCGGTCTTGAGGTAACCGCGGCTGAGGGCATATAGGTCGACATCGACCGATGACCCTGCCTGGCAGTCCACATGCGGTTGGGCCATCCAGTCCAGATACTCCTCCAGATTGGTGTATCCGTCTCCGTCAGGATCGCCGTTACTATCCGAGAGATCTCCAGGTGGAGAATTGGGATCAAGCCCGTGGATCTTCTCCCACCAGTTGGGTAGGCCGTCGTTGTCCGTGTCCCAATCTGCCGGGCGGTGTGCCTCTGGGTAGTCCTCCCAGCCGCCCACGTCATCTGTAGTATCAGGCAGGCCAGGAAGGCCGCTAATACTGCCTACATAGGTATAGTTACCTTCGATGGTCTCACGGATGATACGCGAATCGGTCTGGTCGATCATGGGCAGATTACAACCTACATCCGAAAGGACCTGTTTATAGGCATTGCGAGCGGTATGGATCGTTGCATAGGATTCAAAGAAAGGCTTGTCTACAAAGAGCGAATAAGGCGGATTGCCTTCGGGCCTGGTCCCAGCCATCTGATTGGCCTCGTCAAAGTATGCTGGCATCAAATTGCCGGCCATGTAGTACTGCTGTGTACCGGGAAAGCCCTCATATTGGGGGTTCAGGGCGGTGAAGATCACGCTTGCTGGACCGGGCTTGTAATAATTATTCACGAAGTTGACCTGGTGTGCGCCTCCATCTGTCGTCCTAGAGTTCCAGTTATAGACCACGTTGTTGAAGATATCCAGCCTGCCTGCACAAAAGCCTGCCCCATCCAGCCCTCCTGCAAGGCTCCAATTGCGTCCAGCACAATGGGCAAGTAGGTTGTGATGGAAGCTGCCTATGTCACCTCCTATACTAGCGGCAAAGCCATGGGCCTTGCCAGGCGGGTACTTGTCGTGTCCGGCTATGTTCAGTGCCTCGGCGATGAGCGTCCTCTGCAGTGTCAAGTTCTTGGCGTTGCGGGAACTGATCCCCTCGTCGATGCCCCAACTGATCGAACAGTGGTCCATGATACAGTGGTCTACACCTGCCATCCCAGAGGCATTTTGGGTCTCGCCGCTCTCCTTGCCCACGCGGACCCTTATGAACCGTACGATCACATCCCGTGCACCGCTGAGGCCAAACTGTTGTCGTTTGATGCAGATCCCCTTGCCAGGTGCGGTCTGGCCAGCCACGGTGATATAGGGCCGGTCGCCGGCGATGATGATATCGTTGTCAAGCGTTATCAATCCTCCCACATCGAAGATAACGGTCCGCGGGCCGTAGTCGCCCTCGATGGCATCACGGAGGCTCCCAGGACCATTGTCTCTGAGGTTGGTCACCTTCACGACCACACCGCCACGGCCTCCTCTGGCAAATCTGCCGTAGCCCTCTGCACCAGGAAAGGCCAGGTGACGCGGTCTGAACATCCATACGTCGCCGCGAGTAACCCGGCCCTCTGCGTCGATCTCGTCCACACGCCAGTAATAGGTCAGCAGGCTATCTATGCCTTCAGCCAGATATTCGTTGGCAGCCTGATTGCCCTTGAACTCGGCCGAGTTCCGTGTGGCCTTTTTTACTGCATCCATCTCGGTGCCCAGATACACATCATGCAAGACGGCCGAAGGTGCGGCGGTCCAACTGAGCAGCACCGTCTTATTATCAGCATCTACGTGTTCGTCTCCATTTGCTGGGCAGGGCTCGATCGCCTTACGAGCGAGGTCGGCAGTATCGATCTCGAACCCATTGATCCAGACATTCTGTTTGGCCGCACCGGAATTAGGATCGGTAGAGAATAGGATCACCACATCCCGGCCGGCGGCTACCTCGAACTCAAGGTAGGCAGTGGCGGCCTCTGCTGGACTGGCAGCTCGGACCGTTACCTGCAGATCGTCTACTACCTGCACACCATCCACAAAGATATCCAGGGGTGCCACCGAATAGGCCGTGTGATTATCCCAATCGTTATGGTAGGTCAGCAAGGTATGCATACCTGGACTAAGCCCCTTGATTCGCATCTCTATCTGGACCGGCGTGGAATCGTCGCTGTCGACCTTGAGCCCATCCCCTAGCAGCTTGACGCCCAGGTCCACCACCCCGTTCTTCCAGTAACCTGCCCTCAGACCAGAACCATTGGGACCAATTCGCCTAAAGGTAATGGTAACACCATCGAATGTAGCTGTGGTACTATCCCCGCCAGAAAGCCAGGCATATTCCGTAGACCACGGCACAAAGGCAGGGTCCGTACCTTCGGTCCACTTGCGGCCACTATTGTTGATATCCACCTTCAGCTCCCCTGCCGAGGATAATGGGGCCACACCCGCGAGCAAGATCATAAGAAACCATACACGAAAAACGACAAATTCAAGACCTCTCGTTGTCATAAGATCGTTCTTTTCTATGTCTTTCGCCTGCCCTACTTTCACAAATGCGATAAGCATTCGATCTGGCTACTGGCCGCTGGTCTTGGGCTGCAAGCAAAGAGCTCCAGAAGGGGCCTGCAGTTTATCGATGTTGTTACTTGGATTGGTATAGTCCACGAACTCCGTTGGATTGGTCCCATTGAGATACTCCTCCAGGTTTGTATAGCCGTCGCGGTCCTGATCTGCAGGTCCATCGGATGGATCTGCTGCATTCAGACCAAAACGCCTCTCCCACTCGTCCGGCATCCCGTCGCCGTCGCTATCTGCAGGTGCAGGCTTGGACTTCAGCTGAGGCCAGCCGCCTACGTCCTCCTGGCTGTTGATGATCCTTCCTGTCCTGTTCAATACGTCGTTTACGACCCGGCGGTCCACCGAGTCCCGTCTTGGCAGGCTTGCGCCACCTGTCTTCAAGACCTGCTGGTATGCGGTAAAGGCATCCTCGTCATGGACCAATCCAGCCTCGAAGGGCCTGTCCTGCTTGTATGCCTCAATAACCTGGTCCGTCCAGTTTGGATCATAGCGAACGATACACCAGGGATCCGCCGGCAGCCTGCCATCATAGACATTGCCTGCAAAGAAGGCACGGTTGTAGGGCGAACCAGTGGCATAGGCGATCCCATTGGCCTGAGAATCAGGCCCTGGCACAAGGTAGTTGCCTACATAGTTGAGTCTGGTGACGCTTCGCCTATCAGCATTGTAGCCGGCATACCTGCCCTGCCAGTTGTAGATCACGTTATTCCTGAAATCCAACAACAGCCCATCTGGATCCTTTTCATAAGGATTCGAATCATAGTTGCCAGGCCGCGGATTGCGTCCGCGGTTGTGTGCATATAGATTGTGCAGGAAGCTATACCTGGCCCCTCCGGTCCCTCGGATCAAGGAACCGAAGCCATGTCCCTTTGGATTGAGTGCCTCTGTGATGAAGCACCACTGCACGGTGACATTGGTCAATCTTGGCTCGCGGGTCGAGACCGAGAGGACCTCGTCAGTACTCCAACTGGCAGAACAATGGTCAAGGATGATATCCTTGCCCTCGGTGATGCTGATCGCATCACCGCCACGGCCCTGGTCGCCCAGCCGGCAACGCAGATAGCGTACGATCACATCATGTGTGGCAATCACCAGGGACGCATCTCGCAGACAGATCCCATCACCAGGCGCTGTCTGACCGGCGATGGTGATGAACGGTCTGCGTATGACCAGTTCCTTCCTTAACCTGATCGTGCCGGAGATATCGAATATCACCGTACGTGGCCCATCCTGATCGACCGCCCAACGAAGGCTACCAGATCCCTCATCATCCAGTGTGGTCACATACAAGACCTTCCCGCCGCGTCCACCCCTTGCATAGGCACCAAACCCTTCAGCACCAGGAAATGCAGGGATGGCCGAAAGATCTGCAGCACAGGCAGCCATCCCCATGGCCAGGAGGCCTGCCATCCACCCCACCTTATAGTTCAGCGTACCTTTTAGATCTATGTATATTGATCGTCTCATGAAATCAGTTTACACCAACAGGCCGGCCTTGGCCAGAGGCTACAAGCCAGCCATCTGGCATGGCATTGCAGGCCGCGAAGGTCGCAAACCAGCCTTTGATGATGGAGAAGTCACCTTCCGGTCTCGAAGATGATCCTTCTATAGCTGGTCAGGTTCGGTATGCCGTTGTCGGTGACCTCGCAGATGATGTGAAAGGTCCTACCTGCTGCATCCTCAGGGACCTTTACGATTACGCCGCTCCTGTTGCTCCTGTCTGAGCCTAGGATCTCCACATCTTGACCGTAGGTGCCCGCCTCGCGAAGATGCCACCAATTGAACGATATCGCGTCCCCATCCGGATCGAAGGTCTTCGATCCATCTAGGACTATCTCCTCGCCAGGCCTGGCCCTGATAGTCAGTATGTCGATACCCCTGCTTCCATTTACCACCACAACCGGGTTGCGGTTTCCTGCCCCATCCTTGGCCCAGTCCATGCGGGCAGCGAAGTTGTTGAATGTGGCCTGATAGAAGTGTTCCAAGAGCCTCCGGCAGGTAGCGTATGCAGGGCCTCGGTGGTTGGTATATGCGTAGGTCTGGTTGTCCGGTCCCATTGCCCATTCGAAATAGCCGCCCCAGCTTCCCTGATTCGGGACGTCAGGGTTGTTGAGGCCTACTGGCAATAAGTATAGAAAGGAGGGGGTGTCGCCCTCGACACCGTATCTGTACCTAGGATACATATCGCCCAGGTTGCCATGCCCTTGGATGTGCTGTGCATACTCGTTCCAGTTCCTCTTTCCGGTTTCGTTTTGAAACTTCCAGGCGCATTCATCCCAGATGAAGAATAGATCCTTCTCGAACTCCCTCCGCAACCACTGATGCGAGCTGAACTCAAAGGGGGTACTAATATTCCTGTCCTGGTCGGTGATCGTATACACCCGGATCTTGTGCAGAAATGCCATCAGTCGTCCTCTATCGCGATCCCTCTGCACCCGCCAGATCGCCTGGGCCAGTGTATTTGCCCCGCCCCATGCCAGTATCCATACAGGCCTCTCATCGGCCTCATCTACGACCTTTATGATAAGGTTGCTGCCAGCAGAATCGTTATCCTCACCGATGTGGCTGAAGCCCCTTTTATTGCTGCCCATCACGGCCCGACTCCGCAGGTAATTCGGGCTGGGCCAATATCCGATCTCCTGCCTGGACTCATCCTGCAGAAAGCCGGTCTGCCCAGAACGTTTGAGCAGGTTGGGCAGATCCTTTTCGTAGGCATCGATCACCTTGTGTATCAGATCAAGACTTTGCGCAGTTGCTTGCTCGTAGCTCCAGCCGGTCGTGGCTATAAGTCCTTCTATCTCAAGAAGATCGGCATGGACACAAAGCCGGATCATCGATTCCCAGTCATCCGGTTCGTGATCGGCAGGGGATATATCGGTCAGTACGATCACGCGAGGCTTAAGCGAAGCGCCATCAACAGAGGTGCCGTTATTAAGCCCGATCAATATCGACAGCGATAGAAATAGGATCCTGGAAATCTTGTACTCCTTTCTGAAAAGTCAAATACCTCGTATTCACCTTCCAAACGTGGCCTGAGAAGAACAAGGCCTCTTGCAGCGGAGCATGCGACCGGCGAAGTCACTGAGGAAATCCTCCCTCCAACGGCTGACGGTCTTTGCCCCCATGTGCGGGCCTTCCGCCAATTCAGGGGCTGGATCGTCGGTCCACCAGTTAGGCAATTGCGCACAGGGCTTTTCCCCAGCATCAGGAGGCGGTAGCACTGCCGTTATACCTCCGGTCTTGCCGTCCAGTGCCGGCACATTACTGCGGATGGCAAAGCCGTATGCCTTTGCCTCCTTGGGGCAAAAACGAAAATGTATCGTACCATCTCCAGGGACATACCCACTTAGGGACTGGTTCTCTACCAACAGCTCCGCCACAGGCCTATCTGGCACGTCATCGCCCAGCGGCAGCACAAGCTCGAGGATACCGAATACCTCGATGCGGTCCTGGCTCGTCGTCATCCGCTCGAACAGCCTATACTCCCGCTGCCAGGCCCTCACGAACTGCCCACCCCAGCCTGGCCCCGATGGATCCTCTGGGCTGGCCTTGAGCAACCAGCCTACCGAAGGCGAGTCGCCCATCTTGATATAGTCCAACTTGCTGGCAAAGAGGTCGCCCAGCGCACCGGTTCCAGCGATATGCTGGGTGACGAATTCCTTGTTGCCCCATTGACCCGATTGGTTGCCACCGACGAACCAGCCTCGATATGTGGAGTTGCACTCGATGATCCAAAGCTGGGGATGGTTATCCAAAATGTACTGATAGGCATTAAAACTCCATTTCTTATTCGGCCCGCCGATCCAATACACCCGCAGTTTGGGAAGTATGTCCGGCCCGTCGTGCAGGGCCTGGGCCAGGTCTTCCATGCCGCCCCATACCAGGACATACAACGGGCGGGGGTCCGGACGTCGTGCACACTGGATGATCCAATCTGAGCCCTCGGTCGGGCCTCTGATGCCTGCATATGGTGCCTGCTCGGTCTGGCCCTGCTTGGTGACCGCCCGCAATCTTTCAGGGGTAGGATACCTGTCAGAATACGTCCTCAGGTTCGGATAATCCTTCTCGTAGCAATCAATGACCTGCAGAATATGCTCCTTCCGGCCAGGGCCATAGGGAGATGAGATCAGGCCTTCTATGTCTAGGACATCGGCGTAGACAAGCAGGTGCACCATGGACTGGAAGTCGTCTGGATCGGTACCGCCAATATCGGTGCACACGATCACACGATGTCTATGCCTGCTCAGTAGACTTTCATCGCCATCAACCGTTGCTGCCGAAGATGGTGATGGCCTGATCATTACGACCAACGCCAGCAGTGATAGTCCGATCTTCATCGCATACGGGCAGATACACCATTATATATCAGGCATACACCGTTCGATCTCCGGACCTGATCAGATTACCTCAATTGTATATCGTCGATAAACAAGATCCCTTTGCCCGAAGAGATCCCTATCGTCAGCGTCTTGACCGCCGCCAGACCTACCACCGACGTTAGGTCTATCTCCCACTGCTTCCACTGCCCTGCAGACAGGTCCGCAGCATCACCTCCGTAGGAGACCTTGGTACCATTGATCTTTACGTAAAGCTCGCCTGCAAGATTGTCGGCCTTGCCGTAGAAATGCACCACCAAGGTCTTGATGCCGTACTTGGTCCAGTCCTGCGGCGAATCAAATGTCCGCGTGGCCTCGGACAGACCATCATACATAAACGGCATCGACTTACTGCCACCATGGACAATGGTGGTCTCCATGATATTGCCCTTGCCCGGATCATAACCCACTATAGCGCCTGTGCCATTGCCTGGGTTACCTGGGGCTGGGTCAGTATAACCTAATCCGTCGATCCATGTCTGGAATACGCGGTTAGGAGAGGTATTGATGTACCTCTCAAAATCATCCACAACCAGATAACCGGTCGCAAAACTCCATACCGGCCCTTGCCACCTGCTAGGCACAGCCGTAGCATTGACCTCATCGATGCGCCAGAAATACTGCTTGCCTAGCAACAACCCAACAGGACTGTAGCTGCTGGTCGTAGTCGTATCTACCAAGGCGAGGGCATCGGGCGCGGTGCCAAGGTATACCTCGTGCGATACCGCCTCACGCCCTGGCCGCCATCTCAAGACCACATCAGGCATGACGCCGGTCATACCATCAGCAGGTTCTGGATAACGAGCTTGTACCGGGATGTAGTAGAACCTGACCTCGCTGAGGCCATATTGCTTGCGACCACTCCAGCTATCGATACAGGTGATCCTAACGAACCTTGCCACAATGCCGCCCAGGTCGACCGTGGTGTTGTGCTCATAGTCGTCAGAACCGGTGGCCTGTGCAAACTCTGTCACCTCGCCCAGTGCGGTCCAGCTAATACCATCTAGTGAATACTCAATCTTGGCAGTCTTTATGCCTAGACCAACCAGCGGCTCCAATGCATGGTTTGAGTTCCACACCCACATCTGATGGAGTTTGTATGGCATATTGAACTCAAACTGGATCCAGACAGGCCCCTCCTGGCCAATGCCACTTAGCCACATGTGCTGCCCATCGGTATCATGCTGGTCAGACTTGTTCAGGCCTGATCCATCCACGGTCTTCTCGGGGCCTGCATTATCACTGTGGGAGCTGGAGGCAGTCGCCTTTATGGCCCCGATAGGATAGGAATAAGGCTCGGTGGTAAAACTCCACACATCTCCTCTGAATACCGTAAGATCCGGTGGTGCATTGATCTCATCCACACGCCAGTAATATGTCCGGCCAAACTCAAGCGGCCCTGGATGATACCAGTTGGCATCCTGAGCGGCACTGACCAAGGCATTGCCCTCATTGACATCATCAAAATTGGTACCTAGATATACATTGTGCTTATAGGCAAATACCCCTGGTGTCCAACTAAGCGCCACGTCTGTCGCCACATCCACCGCCGTATCAGGGGGGCTTGGGTCCTTGGCGACCTCAGGACTAGCAGCATAGGTTGCCCAGCGGACCGCTGCATCAAACAGGGCCCATGCCCTGTCAGACATGGCATCTGCAGTATAAGGATTGTTGCCAGGTATACTAAAGCCGACTATCCGATTCAACGCCACGCTCCCATCTGCCAGCGGTGCACCCTTTTCGATCGCGAAGATGATCGCCACATCGGTACCGCCATCATTGAACTTGGCAATCAGCTCAGCACCTGGGGCAAGCGCAACGACCGAATCGACCGTCCATGCGGCTGGGATAGTGAAGAAATCCATAGGGCCCATCTTGACCCCAGCCATCTTGGCGATCGGATGGGAGGTATTGACTATCTCTACCATACTGCCTGAGGCCCAATGGATGTTGATCGGGGTAGTGAATCTCCAATTGTCCCAGCCATAGGCCTCGTTGTGTATCACCGCTGCAGTGGTGCCGATAAGCGGATCTGCCATGCTGGAGCTTATTGACTCCGAGATCAGCAACAGGTCATAGGTATCCGCCATATCGCGGGTGAAGGTCCCTCCGATATCACCCTGGACCACGACCGTGACCTCAAACCCAAGCTTGACCAGGCGGTCATACAAGGCCTGATCAAAGCCTCTAGATAGGTCAGCGGAGCTGACGATCAACGCCGCGGTCTTGCTGTCCGCCTCGGCCTGCACAAGACCGCCCCATGTCAGCACTATACACGCGACTGCAAATACTACCTTGTTCCACATGGCTGCTCCTCCAAAAAGATCTTTGTCGCATCTTCTTTCACTTACACTTATGCCCTCATTGCAGTTTGAAGGGCCAGCAGGCCCAGACGATCTCTGGTCATCAGGCCAAGGCCTTCGACACCTCCACATATTCTTCGTCAATCAAAAGCCCTAATGCCATACCATTTTGCGAAAATCCACCGATCATTTTGCGAACCTACCACCGGCCACAGCCACGAAGCATACTCACATCTCCCGCGTACCTCCCGCACGATCAGCAGCTGGCCCTGATATCTCTGGCCCGGCTTGTACCTATCCCTGGTTCAATTGCCAGGGCTATAACCCAGCTTACCCCAGCAGCCCCTCTGTACTGCATGTAGGTCAGGATTGCCGGGCTGGGTTGCCTCGCTGCTTTTTCGGCCAATACCCTGCCACCAAGCAAAGTCCGCCTTGGCCACCTTCAGCGTCCGCCCATCCTTCCATTTCCAGTACTCACTGTGACCATCGGCAAAGGCAAGATTGGTACCATCACCATGGCGTGCCGTGATCTGGTCCCACCACCGCTCCTGATCGTACCAGATCGTCCAACTGTTAGTACTCAGGCGACCCTCATCCAGGAACACGATGCGGCTGGAGGCATTCCTGATCTGTTGGCGGCGGTAGATCATCAGATCCTTTGTCCCAGGCACGCCATCATACCCATTCATTGCATCGGGGATAGAATACGTCACTGCCTCGCCTCGCACGCCAGTAGGGCACTTATACAGCTTCACGTTGTGGCAATATGGGAACAACCTGCCAGTGCGGATCCTATCCTGGGTCTGTTCTTCCAGACCCGAATCATCAGGATAATATCTTACCCACCCTAGGGGGTGTTGGGGATTGGCAAAGGGGATCCTGTCGTCATTGTCATCTGCATACATGATCCAGCCCTTCATCAACTGGGTCAGGTTGCTCAGGCAGACCGCCCGCTTGCCCTGCTCCCTGGCCCGGCCAAGGGCCGGCAACAGGATTGCAATCAATATCGCAATGATCGCAATGACTACTAACAATTCAATTAGGGTAAAGGCCTTAGGCCTTCGCACAAGGCAGTCACGCCAACAGGTTGCCGACACCAACCTCTGCCACATGGCCCATACCTAGAGGTTTGTCAATGCTGGACAATTCTGTCATCAGAAGCCATCTTAACACATGGAGTGACCACATTGCCAGCCCTAGTTCGATCAACACGCCTGGTCAGGCCAAGTGTTTGGCCCGATATTCCAGTGGACTGATACCCATCTGGCTCCTGAAGTAACGCGAAAGATGGGATGTAGATGGGAACCCTAAGGCCTCGGCAATGTCGGAGATCCTCAGGTGCCTATCCATCAACATCCTCGTTATGATCTCTATCCTGACTCGCCTTATCTCATCATGTATGGACTTGCCCAGGATACGCCGAAATCGCTTCTCAAGGGCACGCCTGCACAGCAATACTCCATCGGCCACCTCCTTTGCAGTGATACTGCGTCGGCTATTGTCCCTGATGAACCTTACGGCCGCAGCAACATACTCATCCGTCACAGCCACGGTGTCACTGGATAATCTGGTCTCCACGTGGGTAGGCTCTATGTATATGGTCCTTGGCCTTACGGTCCTGTCCCTGATCATCTGGTCCAGAAGGGCAGCACTCTCATATCCTGCCTTCTCGAGTCCTAGGGAGACGCTGGAAAGAGGAGGGCTACACAGTTCACAGATAAGCGGGTCATTATCCACACCCACAACTGCCACCTGATCAGGCACGCTCAGGCCAACCGCCCTACATGCCTCAATGATCAGCTCCGCACGATCGTCGTTACATGCCATCAGTCCAACCGGCAAGGGTAAGGACTTCAGCCACCGACCGATCGCAGGTAGCTCCTTATCCCAGGTACGGCGGTCCTTTGGCGGTAGCTCGTAGACGTGAGTTTCGTATCCAGCCTCCCTCACTACCCCGCAAAAGCCTTCCCTACGCTTGCGAGACCACCACCAATCGTCAAACCCGTTATAGGCGAAATGCTGGAATCCCCTTTCCAGAAAGTGCCTTGCAGCCATCTGTCCGATCGCCATGTGGTCGGCAGCAACGTTGGCAACACCAGGGATGAGCTCTACCGTGTACGGATAGGAGACGGTAGGAATACCCAACGCTATGATCTCCTCCGTCCGCTCCGGCTCGCGCATGAATATACCGTGGGGCCTCAACTCCTGCAGGATCTCTACCAGACTCCGCTCTGGCGTAGGCTCCCTATAGTGCAATGGGCGATAGAAGACCCAATCGCTCTGTAGATGGGCATACTTGGCAATACCCCTGATCAGACCTCTGGTGTAGTTCCGAGAAGGGTTAAGGAGCATCACTATCTTGCGTATCCTCTTCATGGCGTTCTCATGTACCCATGCCTATCCAATAAAAGACATGGCCGTCCGATCGCACATAGACATGATCACCACTGTCCACAAACATAGAGTCCGGTCTACCACCTCAGTGTTCCTTACCGGCCAACAGGTCCAAACAAGACACTACGTAGCTGCATTTCAACGGCCAGTCAACCAAATATGCAAGAAACCGGCCCAAAGACCCTCGTGCTATCCCTTGATCACCATCGATAGATCTGCTTATCATCTCCCACATGCTGACCACATCAAGGTCTCAAGACAGGACTGCCATCCCAACTGGGCTGAAGACTGCAGCTACCAAGAGGCATAACCCATCCCTTTGGCGAATAATAACATTTGAATGGAGACCTACCATGTTGATATTTTCGGCAGGCCGACCTTGGTATTTGATTATCTGGCTTGCAATGCTAGCCACCTGGAATCCCCTCTTTGGCAGGACCAGCCACTTGCCTGCCGATCCATCGGTCCAGACCCAGATCCAATATCTCTCAGGCACAGACAAGGACCACCGCGTCGAATGGGAGTTCTACTGCACGGCCGGTCGCAATAGTGGCTCTTGGACCACGATCCCTGTGCCTTCCTGCTGGGAGACCGAGGGCTTCGGGACCTTTAACTATGGCCGTGATTTACCAAAGGATGGTCTTTTTTACGGTCGTGCCAACGAACAGGGGATCTATCGGCACACATTCGCGGTACCAGATGCCTGGAAAGGGCGTCAGGTAGAGCTGGTCTTTGAAGGGGTCTTTACCGACACCGAGGTCAGGCTCAACGGCCGATCCGCAGGGCCCATCCACCAAGGTGGCTTCTACCGCTTCAAGTACGACGTCAGTGACCTGCTGGTGTATGGTGGGGTCAACCGGCTGGAGGTCAAGGTCAGCAAGATGTCCAGCGACCCTACCATCAACGAGGCCGAACGGGCTGGCGACTATTGGATCTTCGGTGGCATCTACCGGCCAGTATACCTGGTCGCGCGGCCTGCAGAACACATCCGCCAGTGTGCGATCGTGGCAGAGGCAGATGGCCGGTTCGAACTGACCGCCGAACTGGGCGGCATCCGGCAGGCCGACCTGCTGCGGGTGACACTCCTGGATGCTGACGGCAATCCCGTCAGCCAGGCCATCGAGGCAGTGCTACAGGCAGGCCAGGACAACGCGACCGTCCGCACGCATCTGACCAGCCCCAGGCCGTGGAGTGCAGAGTCGCCCAACCTTTATTGGGCCAGGATGGAGCTGCTGGCAGGCGCGCGATTGATCCACCTCGAGACCGAACGCTTCGGTTTCCGCACGGTGGAGATCCGGCCTGGCGAGGGGATCTTCATCAATGGCCGACGGGTTATGTTCAAGGGGACCAACCGGCATACATTCTGGCCCGATACTGGCAGGACCGTCAGCAGGGCTGTAGATGAGCTGGATGTTAGGCTCATGAAGGAGATGAATATGAACGCGGTCCGCACCTCGCACTACCCACCCGATAAATCGTTCGTGGAGGTCTGTGATGAACTGGGCCTATACGTTTTGGAGGAACTGGCTGGATGGCACTGGGCCTATAGCGAGGAGATTGGCTGGCGGCTTGTGCGGCAGATGGTCGAGCGTGACCGCAACCATCCCTCGGTGATCTTCTGGCTCAACGGCAACGAGGGCGGTACCAACATGAACCTCAATGCCGAGTTCACCGCCCACGACCCCCAGAGGCGTCCTGTCCTGATACCTGGCGAGCAGAAGACCTGGATCCATAATAATGTCATCACCAAGCACTACCCAAAGTACTTCGAATTGATCGACCTGCTCGAGCGGCCAGAGGAGGTCCTCCGTCAAAGGTCTACAGCAAGTGGTCAACTGCCCGGCAATGGCTGTGGGGCCATCTACATGCCCACAGAGATGCTTCACGGTCTATACGACGGCGGCCATGGTGCAGGCCTGGCCGACTTTTGGGCCGTGATGCGGAGCCACAAGACCTCTGCTGGTGGCTTCACCTGGGCCTTTGCCGACGAGGGCATCCGTAGGCCAGACCGCCACGGGATCATCGACACCCACCTGACCGATGCACCAGATGGCATCGTAGGACCCTACCGCCAGAAGGAAGGGTCCTTCTATGCCATAAAGGAGATCTGGTCGCCTGTCTACATAGCCATGAAGGCGCTACCAGCCGACTTCGACGGCCAGATCGAGGTGGAGAACCGCTACGACATGACAGACCTGAGCCGCGTAACCTTTCGGTGGCAAATCCTCGACTGGACAGGCCCACTGGATCAAACTGCTGAGGAACACATTGCCGCAACCGGCCAGGTAATAGGCCCTGAGGCACAGCCCGGTGAAAGGGCTATACTTCGTTTGCCGCTCCCTCGCGATTGGCCAGCCCACCATGCATTGCTCCTGCAGGCTGTGGACTGGACTGGTCGCGATGTGATGACATGGACCTGGCCGATCCGATCAGCCAGCGATTTGGTCCGGGCGACCGTCCAATCCGGTTCAGGTCAGGCCGTACAGTATCGGCGCGAGGGCCTCGATGGGCGAGAGGTCTGCGTCCTCGAGAGCGACCGGCTGCTGATCGCAATCGATTGCAACAGCGGCCTGCTGGCCAGGGTGGCACGCGAACGCCCTGGAGAAGGCAAGGTCCGCCTGATAAACCTATCCAAAGGCCCTGCCATGGCAGGAGGTCAACAGGGCAATGTTTCCTCCATCACACACCAGCCAGATGGTGCCGGCCATACGATCGAGGTCCGCTACAGTGGTGGCAATCTAAAGACCATCCGCTGGACCCTGTATCCCAGTGGCTGGGTCAAGCTGCATTATGAGTACAACCGGACTGGTTATGTCGATTACCTTGGTGTGAGCTTCGACCTGCCCGAGCGCCTGGTCTATGCCATCCGTTGGCTCGGAGGCGGGCCGTACCGGATCTGGAAGAACCGCCTGGAAGGGGCCAGGTTTGGCCTGTGGGAGAAGGGCCACAACCGGTCCATGACCGGACATGCACCGTGGGAGTATCCAGAATTCCGTGGCTATCACGGTCCGGTCTTCTGGGCCACGATCGAGACCACCGATGGCCGCATCACACTGATGGATCCCAAAGGTGACCTTATTCTGCGACTATATACACCTGATTACCTGCCAGGTGAGTCGGTCCAGGCCCCATTCCCGCCTGGAGATATCTCTTTCATGGACCTGATCCCACCTATCGGCCAGAAGTTCGACCCAGCCTACTGGCCAGAGGGTGATTACACCCAGCGCTACGGCGGGGGCAAGGCCAGGCCCTATGATGGCGTCTTTGGGCCCAGTGGCGCCCGGCCCATCGCCAAAGGCTACTACAGCCGCACGGTGTACCTTTTCTTCGGCGTGCGATAGACATGCGGCGAGGGCCGGCGGAATACGATGCACAGCCCAGCATCCTGCCTGGCCTGCGGGACTCATCGGCAGGATTGCGGCCGGACATCGCTGGGCAAACTGAAACGCCTGATCGAGTTGCGCATGAACTGAAACGAGCTGACGAGCCTTAACAAACTCAATTCCCTCTGGCCCCAAGACAATCGCCTCCCCAGCAGGCTTGGATACCGGGATATCGGTGATCCGCCGACAGTCCGGGCCCGCTTATCCGTATGGACTAGGCTGCGAGTAACCCCACACCTACTGGCCTGGGATGATGTCCAACACTGCACAGGACAGGGCCGGCAGGGTACACCGCACCGAATCGCTTGCCTGCTGGACAGGTGCCTCGACCGTTCTGACGGCATTGGGCCTGGCGAGGGTGTTGCGGGCGTACAGGTCGCCTGGCGCGACCACCTCCATGCGGGTCTTCGATACGGTGCCGCTGGCCAGCCGGGCAGTGAGCTCCACGGCCTGCGTGGTTGGATTGACCAGTTTGAGGGTGATCCTGCGGCCATCCTCGGTCTTGGTGGCCACTACGTTCAAGCGGCCTAGGTCGCCTTCTAGGGCGATCCGATATGGGGCATAGTGGTCGCGCCAAAGCTTCATGACCACGTAGTTGGGGGCCGGAAACCAGCCGGTGTGGTCGAAGTTGATGAATGCGTTGTCCCAGCCCGAGGCAGAGGTGTGGCGCAGGAACAGGGCTGGCCCCCCGATCCGGAGGTACTTGCCCTGCCGCTCAAAGGCGTTCAGCAGGCCACCGGCATACAGGCCAGTCCGCCAGTCCGTGGACTGGGCATTCCACTCAGAGACATAGATCTTCAGATCTGGATTGGCCGACCGGGCGATGTACTCGCCAAGCCTGGCGAACAGGTCCTCGTAGGCCCGCACACCAGAGTCAAAGTTGTCCGGGTCTTCGTAGTTGTGGATGCTGACGAAGTCGATCAGGTCAGCACAGGCATCGATCAGGGCCCGGTTCCACTGCATATCAAACCGGTTGCCTCCGCAGGCCGCCAGGAGGATCGGCACACCTAGTTCCGCAGCCTTTGCCCGCATGGCAGGGGCGAACCTCTTGACGGCCGCGATGTATGCCGCAGAACCAGCCGCCCAGGTCTCGTTGTCGATCTCCCAGTACCGGACCCGGTACGGCTCAGGGTGGCCGTTGGCCGCACGGACTGCCCCCCACTTGGTGGTCTTGGCGTCACCGTTGCAATACTCCATCCAGTCCAGGGCATAGGCCAGGTAGTCGGATGGCGAGTCAAGCTTGAACTGGGCCATGGCCCCACAGGCGCTGTCAAGCAGCCCAGTATTGATGACAAGCAGGGGCTGGGCACCTATTTTCTCGCACATCCGGAGGAACTCGTCGGTCCCATAGGCGTTGTTGTCCTGGTCGTCCCACATATAAGCCGGGTATTTGTGTCGCTTGTGCTGAGGTCCTATACCATCCTTCCACAGATACAGCGAGGCGAAACAGCCGCCTGGCCAGCGGATGATCGGTGGCCGCAGGTCCGCCACGGCCATCAGCAGGTCCGGCCTGTACCCACCGGTGTCTATGGCGTCCTGGCCCAGCAGACTGACCTGGTCGATCTTGACACTGCCTGGGCCCTGCAAGGTGATCCGCAGCGAGCCGTTGAACGTGCTGGCCGTAGGCATGATCCGGAAGGGATACTCGGCCCAGGTGTCAGTCGGTGCGCCGACGACTGCCTCGCCGATCACATTGGCCCCGTCCAGCAGCTCCACCTTTACCCCAGCAGGGACAGATCCCTTCATCCGCAGCGAGCCATTGTACCACTGGCTGGTGAACCTAAAGCGATGCTGTTGGAGGCCAGTACCACCGCTGGCTGCCTCGATCTGGACACTCTTTTCGTCGTTAAGGGCATCGCTCGAGAACGACGCCTTGCAATTGCCGAACGTCTCCCAGAAATCGATCCTAAAAGGCGGTTCTGTCAGCTCTGGCAGACCTGTATAGAGCGTCTTGCCTGCCAGGTCCTTGACCTGGATGTTGCGGTAACGGGCCCTGGTACCCCAGGTACCCACGCCGATCCGGCCAGTCAGGTAGGGTCTATCGCGATCGGTCACGTCCAGGACCTGCTGGCCGTCCAGCCATGCCTGGAAGCGGTTGCCTTCGCAGCGGATGCGGATGTTGTACCATTTGCCGGTCTGGATCCGGCCAGGAACGCCTGCGCCGATGATCCTGCGGTTGCCTCGGACCTCCTTCTCTATGGCATGCTGTGTGTTGTTCCAACCACCCAGGTTGAGCCAGTAGAAGTTGTCCTCGTCTACGGCCCTAAAGACGATCAGGAATCCTTCGCTGCCACCGTCCTTGCGGGCCTGGATGGTCACCTCGTAGTCCGACCAGTCCGCACCGTCACCCATCTCCATGTGCACATCAGTGGCCAGCGAGGACTGCACCAGCTCATCGCCCTGCACGGACCACCTACCCTGGCCCGATCCATCCAGCTCGAAGCTGCGGTTCCAGACCAGTTCGCCCCACAGCCCACCGTTGCAGGAGTGGTAGATATGCTCCAGGAAATGGCCGTAGACCTTCTCATCCACGTCGTTCAACACGCGATCCGGATGAATCGTTAGGGAGACCTCCTCGGCCTTTAGTCCTGCCATGGCCAGGCAGGCAACCACCATACAGCCGCGTAACAAGTGCCCGATCATCTTGCGACCTCCTTAGAAAGAACCATTGCCTTTGCCGTCCCAGGCTGGCTGGTAACGAGCAACCGCCTGCGATGCGACCAGCCGAGTGAATTCTATGAGAAATTGCCTCCAGGGCAACCGTAAATCCCGTTGCCGGCGGTCCATTCGGGGTGGATTCCTAGGGTCTAGGTAACCTCAAGAAGGATAGGACAAACCAGGATTTGGCGATCTGGCCAGAAAAACGAAGACCCACTCGCTTAAGAGTGGGTCTTCGCCCTTGTCGGTAATCGGCCGGCTTGGCTGTTTGTTACTTGGGTCTGTATCCGATGCCGTCGTACCAGGTCCTGGCATTACCTCCACTTGCCACTGCCGGCTCTGATAGCACATCATCTATGTACACCGTGATCTTGGTCGTCGGGCCAACGGTGCCTAGCGGTATCTGCCACATAGTCCGATCTGCCTCGGTGACGATCGGCACTGGCAGTGCGAACTCTTCTGCCACGGCCTGGACAGCAGGTCCGGCTGGATCATTGCAAAGATATGCAGGGAGTTCACCAGGCTCATTGGTCAAGGAGGCACCTATCCGCCACTGGGCAGCCCCTGCAGTCCACATGTATACAAATACCTCGTATTGGCCTTCTGGTACATCCACGGATGTCACAAGCCGAGGGCAGTCCTCCGTGTTGTCTGCACCCCAATCGCCACGAGATTCATAGATGGTGCCGCCATTGGCAAATGCCCGTATGCGCCATAGTCCATCTACACCACTTCCGGCACTACCCACATCGACTGGCTGGAAGAGGCCATCACTGGCCAGGCGGGTGTTGCCATTCTCACCATGTGTGGCATCCACGTACACGATCTTGGCAACCTCAGGTGCCTTCTCGATCGTCAGGAGGATGTTGTCCAGGTAGAACACGCCTGAACCTCCTACCTGATGGGCCACACCGATGATCATGGTCTTGATCCGCGACGCATCAACACCGGTGAATGCCGATAGTGGGATTGCCCAACGCTGCCATGAAGCGTTCTGCAGCAACGAGCTATCCTCAAAGGTTACGGTCGCGCGGGAGCCATTCTGATCCACAAGGGTCACGTATGGTGCCTCAGCGGAGTTGTTCGGGTCGCCATAGATATTCAGGACCAATGTGTTGAGGCCCTTTACCGTCCAGTCTTGAGGCGTTGACCACGTCCTGCTGATCTCAGAGGCCCCCGTACTGTTGTTGTATGAGACCGGCATGGACTGCCTGCTACCGGTCAGCGTGATGGTCGTCTCCATCAGGTTGCCCTGGTAATAGGGGCTGTCAGGAGACCAGATGTCATGGCCTACAGCAGAACCAGTGCCATTGCCAGCAAAGCCGTTCGGGAAGTATTGATCCGCGCTGAAACCTAGGCCATCCAGCCAGGTCTGGAATGGGCGATTGGGTGAGGCATTGCTGTAGCCTTCGAAGTCATCCACTACCATGTAATTGCCGGTCGTGAAGCTCCAAACGCGGCCCTTCCATATCATCTTGACGATCTTGCCATCATCGCCCTTCCAGGCGTTATTGACATCATCTACACGCCAGTAATAGGTCGTGTCGGGCTCAAGCACACCTGGGGCATAGCTGTTGCCAGTGACATCAGCCGCGACTACACCTGGATAACTGGCCAGATTTGCCTCAGTGACGTCGTTGATATCCTCGGCCTTGGTGCCCAGATAAACTCGGTGCTGGCCGGCATAGATGCCGCTGGTCCATGCAAGGATGGTATTGATCGCTATTGCGGTACTGCCATTCTGTGGGAAGGCATTGTAGGAATTGACCGGCATAAACGGTGACAGGAAGTTGCCTGCAATGATCCGCTGGCTCGGGATCCCTGGCCCCTCCCAGGCCACCTGACAGTGATCCCATGCTGTAAAGTCTTTCCACCTGGCCTCTATATAGTACTTGCGGTCACTCTGTAGTGGGATAGGGTCTGTACGGTGGCTGAATACACCGTATGAGCCCCAGGTCTGCTCAGACGCAAGCACCCTTGCGTTCTCTGGGGTCTCATCGGTACTGAGCAAGAACTCGCCCTGACCGGCACTGGTGAAATAGAACGTGTAGTCACCAGATACCGGCACGTAGAGCCACCCATAGATCCTGGCACCATAGTTGTCACCTACGCCATTGCCAGAATCGAATGCGGTCAGCATGACCGTCTCGTCCGGCAGGCCAGGATAGCGGGGATCCTGCAGGAGATTGGGCAGGGTGTGATCGCCGCCGACGTTAAGCCAAAGGTGCATGGGGATCCGACCTAGGCCCTTGGGACCAGTGGTGTAGCTCCACACCTGGCCCTTGTGGGTCTGCGTGCCGTCCCATTCATCCACACGCCAGTAATAGGTCTTATTGAACTCCAGTAATCCAGGATAATAGCTCGCCTCTGAGACCACACCCTTGTCCGTATTACCGGTACCGGCGAGGACCTGGTCAGGGTTGGTGCCGAAGTACACATGGTGCTCCTTTGAACCTACACCTGGCGTCCAGGTCAAGACCCCATTAGGGTCTCCATAGAGCGAGCCATCCACAGGGAATGGATTGGAGGCAGTAGGTGGGGCAACAGTGAAATGCCAGACATCTCCCTTGTAGGCAGTTCCATCTGCCTCTACCTCGTCGGTCCTCCAATAGTAGGTCTTCCCAGGGGTCAGGCCCTCTGGATATGGATTGCCAGGGCTACCGACAATGAACGGCTTTGTAATGATATTCCCACGGAATACCTCTGTATTAGCTACCGTTGCGTTGTAGACCTCATCGTAACTCTCACCAAAGAAGATATTGGACGAGACCGAGGTCTGTCCATACTGCCAATACAGTTCCACTGTGGTGGTATAGACGATCGCCCCGTCCTCCGGGATGGGGTTATATGACTTGTATATTGGTGTATCTGTCCACAGGACCAGGGCATTCAAGAAGCCGAATGGGTTGGTCAATCCTTGCTGGTCAGGGGTATTTGGATTAGGGCCACAATCGAGGGTAATAACGCCATTCTCGTCCGCCCGTACAAGGCCACTGAAGGCATAGCTATCCTCCTCTGTGGGCGGCACACCAGCATCAAAGTGGGTGGTCACAACGACCTGTCCGGTGGCAGCATCGGTCCAGTCGGCCCAGCGGGGCCCACCAGCGCCACTGCCAGTGTCATAGGAATACAGTGTGATCATGTATTCCTTTCCCGGCTCTAGGCCTGAAAGCCTCAGTCTCATAGAACCCTTCGAGAAGATAAAATCACGGTAGATCAACTCATATGGTATACCAGTAGGACCCCATCGCCACCGTGAATCCATGGCAACACCTGTGGCCAACAGCTCCACCTTGATCCGGTTGATCTCCTTACCACTGTCGAGGATCGTAAACGCCACGAAGTCCTCCTGGGTCTGCGCGGCATCATGGCTTGGGCCAAAGTCCAACCTTAGGATGGGGTAATACTTCTTCTCGGCACCGACGACCTGGCCTGCGATCAAGAGGACGGCCAACAAGGATAATCGGAGCCACAATACAGATACTTGGGGGTAGATCTTTGGGCGTCTCATGTTTTTTCCTCCTTTCAGCATGCCGGCACGTACGAAAGTCTACAGACCGACCTTATTGTAGTATACAGACCGAGAACACCAAAGTAAATGACCTATAATCACCATTTGTTGCACAATAGTAACCTTTTCTATCTTGCCACCAGGTCACAGTCCTCTCTGTCCCCCAGGCCCTATCGGTCCACATCCTTAGTAGGATCCAAGAGCCCAACCACAGGCCGGCCCAGACCCTCCCAAGCTAATAGTCTCACCTACTACCTGGTCGTTCGCAAAATGGTGCCAATTAAGCGCGAAATGGCGGCTGCGGCTGGACTACCGGCACGTAGAATTCTATAAGAGTCCTGGGCCTTAGAGTCTGGCAGGGCACAGTGTGGGCTGCCCTGCTGAAACAGAGGTATTAGCAAATGAGCGTGTCAGTTCTTTTGGAGAGGAGTCTTGTATGGTGCGAAGAAAGAAGGTATTAGCGAGTCTTGTGATGTTCCTTGCCCTCTGTGGCCTGGCAGTAGGTGCGGTCAATGACTGGACCAATGCCACAGGCAATGGGCAGTGGGCTGATCCTTGTAACTGGTCATTGGGCCGTGTCCCAGGCGGGGGCACAGACAACATCAGGATCAACCCGCAGTACATCCTCGGTGACGTCAAGGTAGGCCCGACCATCGGTCCTGGCCAGATCGCCGTAACCGATGCAGCCGACGTCTGGGGGCCAGAGTTTGGGGCAGTCAGCTTCAACATCGTAGGCGGCAGCTACACCAGTCCTGCCTTTGTCGGCCTCGTAACGGTCGGGACCAGTGAGGAAGGCAGGCCTGTAACCAACCTGGGCCCTAACGACAGTGGCGGCTGGCTGGACGTGGTCAATCTGTTGATAGGCGATAGCTGGTGGTGGCACGATGGGCCCTATGCCACATTCAATCTCTATAGTGGCACTGCCATAGTCCGTGACTACGTCTGGTTGGGCGGCAAGCTCAATCTCTATGGCGGGATCATGTATGTGTTCAATGGGTTCAACATGGCCTCTGTCGGCCAGTCCAAGGATCTGTGCACACTCAACATAGAGAAGGGCATATTGATGCTACCTGCAGGTTATGCTGAAAACGTCAATACCTGGATCGCCGCCGGTTACTGCGTCGGATATGGTGGTGCAGGCCAGGTAGTGGTAGAGCAGGTCGAAGGCTGGACCAAGGTCACAGCCAAGCCACCTGCCGAGCCTCCACAGCAATAGGCTAGGCATCGCCACGAACCCGGGGCCTTGTGGCTTGACAACCCCCGATTACAGCCAGCCGGCCCAAGGCCCCATCTTTCTATATTTAGAAACCGCCTTGTCCTGCCATAGCAATAATAGGGTCTGGCATCTGCCGCTGTTGTTCGGATTAGGTCAAGTGCCAAGTCCTGGTGCGTGCGAAGATCAAGGAAGTTTGGCAAGACCTGCAGGATCGGGCCTACATGCCGGACTGGCTGAGAGGCCGAGTGTCTAACGCACCCTAACGAGTAGCTGCATGGCGACTTGGCAAGGCAACAAGGATTGGTACCATAGGGCCATGGCTACGATTGGTCATACCGCGATCGTGTTTGTGTTATGGTTTACCGCATGCTCCCAGGTCTGGGTGGCAGACCAGCAGGATGGGACCTACCGCAATCCCATTCTGCATGCGGACTACTCTGACCCGGATGTGGTCAGGGTGGGCAAGGATTACTATATGACTGCATCCAGCTTCCAGTGTGTGCCTGGCCTGCCCATCCTGCACTCACAAGACCTGGTAAACTGGGAGCTGATCGGCCATGCGGTCAAGAGGCTACAACCTGAGGAGTTCTTTGCGATCCCCCGCCACGGCTGTGGCATATGGGCCCCTGCCATCAGGTTCCACAAGGGATGGTTCTATATCTTCTATCCTGACCCGGACTACGGGATCTACATGGTCAAGGCAATGGACCCTGCAGGGCCGTGGTCCGAACCGCACCTGGTCAAGGCCGCAAAGGGCTGGATAGACCCATGCCCCCTCTGGGACGAGGATGGCAAGGCATACCTTGTAAGCGCGATGGCTGCAAGCAGGTCAGGGATCAAGAGCGTCCTGATAGTCAGCCGCATGAGCCCTGATGGGACTAGGCTCTTAGACGATGGTGTGATCGTCTTTGACGGCCACGATGCCAACCCAACGGTCGAGGGGCCGAAGTTCTACAAGCGAAATGGGTTCTATTACATCTTTGCCCCTGCAGGGGGTGTGACCAGCGGATGGCAATTGGTGTTGCGGTCAAGGTCTGTATATGGGCCATACCAGTGCAGGACCGTCCTTCACCAGGGCAATACCCAGATCAACGGCCCCCATCAAGGGGCGTTGGTGGATACGCCTTACGGCCAGGACTGGTTCATCCACTTCCAGGACAAGGGCCCGTACGGCCGAGTGGTGCACCTGCAGCCCGTCCAATGGAAGGATGGCTGGCCTATCATAGGCATAGATCAGGATGGAGATGGCATCGGCGAGCCGGTCGAGCGGTTCGGCAAGCCCAAGGCAACCGGCCGCTGGCCTGTCATCACGCCCCCGGATTCCGATCGGTTCGATCGTCCTTGCTTGGGCCTGCAATGGCAGTGGCATGCCAACCCACAGCCCAATTGGGCATTCCCCACAGGCCTTGGGTTTATGAGGCTCTTCTGTGTACAAAGACCTGATGCTGCCAAGAACCTCTGGGATGTGCCAAACCTGCTGCTGCAGAAGTTCCCGGCACCAGCATTCACCGCCACCACCAAGCTGACCTTCAGGCCCATGGCCGTTGGTGACATGGCTGGCCTGCTGATCATGGGCACGGACTATGCCTACATTGCACTGTGCAAGGGGCCCGATGGCCTGGCAGTACGCCAGGTGACCTGCAAGGATGCAGACAAGGGCCAAGAAGAGCTGGAGGTAGAGTCCAGGCCTATAGATACAAACCAGGTCTATCTGCGCGTAAAGGTGGGCGAGGATGCGGTCTGTAGGTTCAGCTTCAGCCTAGATGGCGTACAGTACCAACAGATAGGCGACCCCTTTGTTGCAAAAAAAGGCAGGTGGATAGGTGCCAAGGTCGGGATATTTACTCTAGGAAGCCAAAGGCCCGCCGAGATGGGCTATGCAGACTATGACTGGTTCATGGTGGATTGACCAATGGTACCGAATCTTATCTGTCTTGTCGCAGCCTTTATCGTGGCCGGCCAGCCAATGGGCATCTATCATGATGGATGGATCGACCTGAACAAGAACGGCCAGAAGGACCCCTACGAGGACCCCAAACTGGATATAGAGAAGAGGGTCCAGGACCTCCTGGCGAGGATGACCATAGAGGAGAAGACCTGCCAGATGGCCACGCTCTACGGCTACAGGAGGGTACTCCAGGACCCCCTACCCACGCCCGAATGGGACAAACAGGTCTGGAAAGATGGGATCGCCAATATAGACGAGCACCTCAACGGTGTGGGCGGACATGGGCTTGAGTTTAATACCTCCCCTGCCAGGCACGTAGAGGCCATCAATACGGTCCAGAGGTGGTTCATCGAGCAGACAAGGCTCGGCATACCTGTGGACTTCACCAATGAGGGGATCAGGGGCCTCTGCTGTGTGGGTGCTACGTGCATGCCTGCACAGGTAGGCCAGGCCAGCACGTGGGACCCGAACCTGATCGCAAGGATAGGGCATGTGGTGGGCAGAGAGGCCAGGGCACTGGGCTATACGAATATCTATGCCCCGATCCTGGACCTGCCAAGGGATCCGAGGTGGGGCAGGGTCATAGAGGCATATAGCGAGGACCCATTCCTGACAAGTGCACTTGGGGTGGCCATGATCGAGGCCCTCCAGGCAGAGGGGGTTGCATCCACGCCCAAGCACTACTGCATATACAGCGTGCCTAAGGGAGGCAGGGACGGGGCTGCAAGGACCGATCCTCACGAATCACTGCGAGAGGTAGAGACGATCTTCATGGCCCCATGGAGGGCTGCGTTCATGCAGGCCAAGGCCATGGGTACCATGAGCTCTTATAACGACTACGACGGGATCCCCATTACCGGTAGTTACGATTTCCTTACACAGAGGCTCCGTGGCCAGTACGGCTTCAAGGGCTATGTGGTCTCTGACAGCGACGCGGTCAGGTTCATCTTCAGCAAGCACCGCGTTGCAGCCACATACAAGGACGCAGTCAGGCAGGCGGTAGAGGCAGGACTGAACGTCAGGACCACATTCACGCCACCAGAGGTCTTCATCAATCCGCTCCGTGAGCTGATAAAGGAAGGATCCCTGCCCATGGACCTTATCGATCGGAGGGTCGCAGATGTCTTGCGGGTAAAATTCTGGCTAGGCCTCTTCGACAATCCATATCGAGATCCTGCTGCTGCAGATAGGATCGTCCATTGCAGCCAACATCGACAGGTCGCCCTGGAGGCAGCAAGGAAGTTACTGGTCCTGTTGAAGAATGAAGGGCATCTACTACCCCTTCGCAAGGATATTAAATCCATACTGGTGGCAGGCCCGAATGCACAAAATGACGACATCTGCCAGGACCGCTATGGGCCGTACAATGCCAAGATCATCACGGTCTTAGAGGGGATAAAGGCGATCGTACCGGACGCCAATGTCGTGTACTTCAAGGGCTGCGACGTTAAGGACAGGAATTGGCCCACATCCGAGATCCTTCCCGAGCCCCCAGATCAGCAGACAAGACAGCAGATCCAGCAGGCCGCACAGGCGGCCAAGGCCTGCCAGGTGGCAATAGTGGTCCTGGGCGAGGACCGATCCGTGGTCGGCGAGGGCAAGTCCAGGACGAGCCTGGACCTGCCTGGTCATCAACTGGACCTGGTCAAGGCCATCTATGCAACCGGCACACCCACGGTCGTGGTCTTGCTGAACGGCCGGGCCTTGTCTATAAACTGGATTGACAAGTACATTCCCGCAATCCTAGAGGCATGGGCCCCAGGCGAATACTGCGGCCAGGCGATAGCGGAGGCATTGTTCGGCGACATCAACCCAGGTGGCAAGCTGCCTGTCACCTTCCCTAAGGCCGTAGGCCAGATCCCATTCAACTTCCCTTACAAGCCAGCCTCCCAGGCGGACGAAACTACCACCGTAAACGGCCCTCTTTATTGTTTTGGCCACGGACTAAGCTATACGACATTTGAGTATAGCAATCTCAATATATCTCCAACGCGGCAAGGTCCAGACGGCACCATCGCCATAAGCCTGGACCTGACCAATACCGGCAGTCGAGAGGGGGATGAGGTCGTACAGCTCTACATAAGAGACGATGTAAGCAGTGTGATCACATATGATATGATGCTAAAGGGCTTCGAAAGGGTCACACTCAGGCCTGGCCAGACAAGGCGTGTGAGATTCAATATCCATGCAAGGGACCTGGCCATACTCGACAAGGACTACCAATGGGTGGTTGAACCCGGGACCTTTACTGTGATGGTAGGCAGCTCTTCTGAAGACATAAGACTCAAAGGGCATTTCGAGATCGTCAAGTAATTGCTTTGGAGTCATACCATGAATAGGCTTGTCGCTAGGCTTATTGCTGTCCATGTTATTGTCTTGCGGATATGCGTTACCGGATGGGCCAGCCCGGCCCAGTCGGCCCAAATGGGACCTACCTTTGCCAGTTCATTAGCCCAGGCAATCGATAGTCCAGTGGAGATCCGCACGCCTGCGCCCCCGGATACCCCGCGGATCAATGGCCCGTCGATCTTCGGTGTCAGGCCCGGTCATCCCTTCATATATCGCATACCTGCTACAGGTATCAGGCCCATGAGATTCGCTGCAGATGGCCTGCCGGCCGGTTTGACGATCGATCCCAATACAGGCATGATCACTGGCCGAATCGAAAGGCCAGGCGAGCATGTGGTCATACTGAAGGCCACCAACCAACTGGGCTCTGCCCAAAGGCGGTTCAGGATCGTTGTGGGCGAGACGATCAGCCTGACCCCAGCCATGGGCTGGAATAGCTGGAATTGCTGGGGGCCTCGGATCGATGCTGATAAGATCCTTCGTGCTGCAAAGGCCATGGTCAGCACCGGTCTTATAGATCACGGCTGGACATACATCAACATAGACGATGCCTGGCAGGGCCTGCGTGGAGGGCCATACAATGCGATACAGGGCAATGAGAGGTTCCCGGACATGAAGGGCCTTTGTGACCAGATACATGCCATGGGCCTGAAGGTAGGCATATACTCTACACCATGGGTCACATCATATGCAGGTTATTGTGGTGGCAGTGCAGAGAACCCAGAAGGCAGGTGGGACAAACCCACAGGCCCCAAACAGGTCAACCGCAAGATACTGCCCTGGGCCATAGGCAGGTATTCATTCGCAGACAATGACGCCAAGCAGTGGGCCAAATGGGGCATAGACTATCTGAAATACGACTGGAACCCAAACGAACTGCCAGAGACGCTAGAGATGTACAAGGCACTGCGGAACTGCGGCCGTGACATCATCCTGAGCCTTTCCAACAGCATGCCCTTCCAGAACATCCCCCAGATATGCAAGATCGCAAACTCTTGGCGGACCAGCGGCGACATCCGCGATAACTGGAGGTCCATGAGCAGCAAGGGCTTCGGCCTGGACAAGTGGGCACCGTATCAAGGCCCAGGCCACTGGAATGACCCAGACATGCTGGTCATAGGTGTGGTCGGCGGCTGGGGAGGAAGGCCACCCAGGCCAACGGGCCTGACGCTTGAGGAGCAATACACCCACATCACCCTTTGGTGCCTGGTGTGCTCTCCACTACTTTTGGGCTGCGACCTGGAAAGGCTGGACGAATTCACCTTGAACCTTATAACCAACGATGAGGTCCTGGCAGTCAACCAGGACGAGCTCGGTAGGCAGGCGGTCTGCGTTGCAGGCGATCCGAACACCAAGGTCTATGCAAAGGACATAGCAGATGGCTCCAAGGCGGTGGGTCTATTCAATACCTCGGATACACAAAGGCTTACGGTCACCGTCAGATGGAAGGACCTTGGCCTGCAAGGGCCAAGACGCATCAGGGACCTCTGGAGGCAAAGGGAATTGGGCCGGTTCCAGGATAGGTTCAGCATGGAGGTCGCACCGCATGGGGCGGAGCTGGTCAGGATCTACAAGTAACCGGTCCTGGCTTGCCTTGGTAGCGATCCTTGGGCTTGTAATACCCATCTGCCAGGCAACAGACCTCGTATCTGGATGGGAGGATCCCCCGGTCCAAGCCAGGCTGCGTGCATTCTGGTGGTGGCTCAACGGCAATGTCACCAAGGAGGCGATCACTAGCGATCTTCTGGCCATGAAGGAAAAAGGGTTTGGCGGTGGGCTGATCGTGGATGCAGGTGGTGCTGATCAACGGGGAAACAGGCCCATACCGCCAGGACCGACCTTTGCGTCCGAGCAGTGGCAGCAGCTATTCCGATACGCCATAGAAGGGGCAAATAGACTCGATCTGGAGATGGGCCTAAGCATCGTCAGCGGCTGGAACATAGGCGGGCCGATGGTCAGGCCAGCAGATGCGGTAAAGAAGCTGACATGGTCGCAGGTCCAGCTCAATGGTCCAGGCCAGGTCAAGGTGATCCTGCCACAGCCAGCCAAAAAGGATGGCTTCTACCAGGATCTGTACGTGCTTGCATGGCGGATCAGGCCCGATTTACCAGCAGACCGCAGGCCCCTAAGAAACCTGGAGGTCAAGGCACTGAGGGCAAGGCCTAATTTCCCTGGACCTGATGGCTGGTTCCTGGCCAATTCTGCACCGCCTACGATACCGCTCTTTTATGACCAGGAGGAATCTATACCTGGCGAACAGGATGCAAATGCGACGGATATAGTGGACATATCCAGGTACCTGGACCAAGATGGGACGCTGCGATGGGAGGTCCCAGCCGGGAACTGGCAGGTCCTACGGCTCGGCTGCACATTGGCAGATGCGTGCAGGGTCTCTACGCATAGTGACGGTTGGTCTGGCTATGCACTGGATGTATTGGATCGCGATGCATTCGCCAGATACTGGCAGCAGGTGGTCGAGCCATTGATCGCCCAGGCTGGGCCATACGCTGGCAAGACACTAAGGTATCTCCACACCGATAGCTGGGAGATCGACGTATTCAACTGGACGCAGACATTGGTCGAGGAGTTTCGCAAGCGGCGCGGATACGATCCAGTGCCATACCTGCCGGTAATAGCAGGCTTTATCATCGATAGTAGAGACATCAGCAACCGATTCCTCTTCGACTTCAGGAAGACGTTGGGGGACCTGGCGGTAGATAATCACTACGCCCTGTTCAAGCAATGGGCTGCTGAGCATGGTATGCAGATCCACCCGGAGTCAGGGGGCCCTCACTTTACGCCCATCGATGCCCAAAGGACCCTGGGCCTCAACGACATACCGATGTCGGAGTTCTGGGCCATCTCCCCTACCCACCGCACCAGCGAGCAGGTCAGGTTCTTTGTAAAGCAGCCTGCATCTGCTGCACACACATATGGCCACATCCTGGTGGGTGCAGAGGGCTTTACCACCGTAGGCCCCCACTGGCAGGAGACCTTGTGGGACAACCTCAAGCCCTCATTCGACTATGCCTTGACAGAGGGACTGAACCTATTGTTCTGGCATGCCTGGGTCTGCTCGCCAAGAGAGTTCGGCCTGCCAGGGATCCAATACTTTGCCGGCACGCACCTGAATCCTAATGTCACCTGGTGGCCCCTCTCCAAGCCATTCTTCGACTACATAAACCGCTGTCAGTGGATGCTCCAGCAGGGCAGATTCGTGGCGGATGTGCTCTACTATTACGGCGGCCATGTGCCCAACTACGCGCAGCTCCGATCCAGTGACCCTGCAGGCGTTGGACCTGGGTACGACTATGACGTGATCACGGAAGAGGCCTTGCTCACCAGGGTCCAGGTAAAGGATGGAAGGCTGGTGCTGCCTGATGGTACGGACTACAGGCTGCTGGTACTGCCGCCCGTCAGGTCCATCTCGCTAGAGGTGATGCGGAAGGTCTGGCAGTTGGTAGAGGATGGAGCGACCATCATAGGAACGCGGCCTGATGCAGCAAATGGCCTTACCGGCTATCCGCAGGCAGATATCGAGGTGCAACGACTCGCTGGCCTATTGTGGTCGGGCCGAACCGGCAAGGGCAGGGTCTTCGACCAACGGCCTGCCAGGGAGATATTGATCTCAGATGGTATTGCCCCTGACTTTGCATACAAGAGCGATCCATCTCAGGCAGATATCCAGTACATCCACCGGCGTTGCGGCAATAAGGAGATCTACTTTGTCTCCAATCGTAGGAGAGAACCTGCAAGTATAGTTGCGACGCTCAGGGCACAAGGTATGGCCCAGATCTGGGATCCAGTAACTGGCCAACGCGAAGCGGCAACAGGCCTGGAGGTCCTTGGAGATGGCAGGATGGATGTGCCCCTGGAGCTGCACCCATATGGCTCTGTGTTCGTGGTGATAGATACTAGTCTACCTGTACCTGAGGATGCCTTGCGAAGGCGGTCCTATAGATTCATACAGATCAGCGACATAAGCCCTGGGCCATGGACCGTGACCTTTGATCCATATTGGGGTAGGCCACAGCCGGTGATCCTAGATCGGTTGATAAGCTGGACAGACTATCCTGATCCGAACATAAGGTACTATTCCGGGATGGCAACATACACAAAGCAGATCGATCTGGGTGCAGGCCTTGCAGGTAGGTCGATCTGGTTGGACCTGGGTACTGTCAAGGAGATCGCGAGGGTAAGACTCAATGGCATGGATCTTGGGATCCTCTGGACACCTCCATTTAGACTCCAGATCGCCGATGCCATCAGACCTGGTACGAATGAACTACAGATCGATGTCGTTAACTTCTGGGCAAATAGGGTCATAGGCGACGCCAACCTGCCTGAATCCCAAAGGAGGACAAAGACCAACATCACTGCCCTGACCGCCAAGACCCCACTGATGCCTTCTGGACTAATCGGGCCTGTGGTATTGATGGAACGGCTCCAAGGATATTGACAGATCGCTTTCATGAAGGCCTTGGGAAAGGATTGACGACCTGACAAAGGCATCTTCATACCAGGCAGCAAACAGCTGCATTTCCAGGTTGACACAGCGTGCTCAGACCCTATACTATCCCATCGACAGTCCATAGCTGGAAGGAAAGGATTAGGCCTAACATTGACCGGGCAGACATGTATGTGCAGGCGGATTTGCATGGCATTAGGACTGTTGTGTGTAGTTGTGGCTGGGTGTAGGGAGTTTCCCCCCTACTGCCAGCCAGTTTACACCTGAAGGGGTCCCTGACAGGCGTTTTCTAGTGGGTGGCCGGTTCGATGTGGAATACAGAGCTCCATCTGAGGGCACCCTATATTGGGTTGAGGACAACACCAAGACCATCATAGCGACCAAGTCCGTTGACCCGGGCACTTCTGTCCAATTCCAATGGGTGCCAGAGTTCGCCAGTCTGTTGGGCGACCCAAATAGGCCTAGCAGCGTCAAGCTTTCACTCTATTTTGTCCCTAATCAGGATAGCCCTTAAGGGGCCATGGCCTTTCAGTAGATCGATATCCGGTCGCTGCGGGTCTTGATGCATTGCTTCAATCACCGCACGCCCTAGGATAACAAGGTCAAGCTCAATCCTTGGCCGATGTCGGCGCTGATGTATCCGATTGGCGGGATCTGGTGTGTTGGATGTCCTGTCTTAGGGCCTTTACTACCTGTTACGCATGGTAATCGAAGTCATCCCTTCCCTGCGTTATGACCGAACCGACTATCGCGCCGGTGGAGCTATCCACGATCCTTACCCGGAACTTCTTTAGGACCCCACCCTCGATTGCGTCGTAGTATTCACACATGATAAGTGCCTCGACACCCAAGATCTGCCTGATCCTTGCCCGCGTCTTTTCGTTGAGCCTGCCCTTGAGCAGGTCTTGTCCGCTGATCACATCCTGCAGCCTCGCTCGCTCCACAAATGTCGGGCCAGGTCCAGGCAGGCCCTTTGTATATGCGGCCATAAACAGCTGTTCTTGTTCAGGGGTCAATCCCAAGACTGCCATGCGATCGTAACTGGTCAGCTCCGGACGCGTAAACAATCCTGCAGTCCTGGTAGCACAACCCCCCACAAGGCTGGCCAAGATGACCAGCAGGTTTATGTATCCACCCCAGCCAAACGTCCTTGTCATAACAGCCCCCTGACTAGCTCCATGTCCTGCCATGCCCTTTGCTTTGTGGACCGGCAATAAGATACGCCAAGGCTACCAAGCAGGCAAGGGAGCTTTTTCTATTGCCTGGGTCCTGGACAGAGATGGGAAGGACGCTAACATGGTTGCTTACATAATGGGTTTAAGGTCTGGATAGTAAGGAGACGAATATGGACCGAAGGATTCGAACCGTTTGCATCCCTATTGCAGTAGCATGCCTTATCTTATCTGCCGGCCTGGCGGGCCGGGCTCAAGATGCAAACACCCCGCCCTCCCTGCCACAGGTCTGCCAGGTCACGATAGATACCTCCAAGGTCAGCCAGCCCATCAGCCCATATATCTATGGACAGTTCATAGAACACCTGGGAAGGTGCATATACGGCGGGATCTGGGCGGAGATGCTTGAAGACCGCAAGTTTTATTATGCCGTGCCTGCAAAGGGCGATATCTGGAGGTTTACTGAGGCCAAGGCGAAGGTACTTACAGACTCGCCCTGGAAGCTGATAGGCCCAGCCGGATGCATCCAGATGGTCCAGAAGGACGCATTCAGCGGCAATCACTCGCCGCAGATCACCGTGGATGGAAAGGAGGTAGGCATCTACCAAGAGGAATTGGGTTTGGTCAAGGGCAAGAGCTATGTCGGTTATGCATGGCTGGCAGCCAGCCGTGGCGTCGGCCCTGTGAAGATAAGCCTGTCTTGGGGGCCAGGCCAGGATCAGATCGTAGTTCAGAAGATCAGGAGGGTACCTGGCAAGTACACGAGGTTCAGCTTCAAGTTCACCGCTGGTGACAATACAGAGAACGGCCAGCTGTCTATAACTGCCCTTGGCAAAGGGTGGTTGAGGATCGGTTGCGTTTCCCTCATGCCCGCAGATAACGTCGAGGGCTTCCGAAAGGACACACTAGAGCTACTCAAGCAGTTAAACGCCCCACTGTACAGATGGCCAGGTGGCAACTTCGTTAGCGGCTATGACTGGCGGGATGGGATTGGCGATAGGGATCGCAGGCCCACCAGGACAAACCCTGCATGGACAGGTATAGAGACCAATGATATGGGCATGCATGAGTTCGTACGACTGTGTGAATTGATCGGTGCAGAGCCCATGATCACTGTCAATACTGGTTTTGGTGATGCATATTCGGCTGCAGCACAGGTCGAATACTGCAATGGTTCAACCGATACACCCATGGGCAAGCTGCGGGCCAAGAACGGCCATCCCAAGCCATTCAATGTGAAATGGTGGTGTGTGGGCAATGAGATGTGGGGTAGGTGGCAACTGGGGTATATGCAGTTGAGCCACTATGTGCTCAAGCACAATTGGGTGGTAGACAAGATGAGGCAGGTCGATCCAACCATTAAGACCATCGCCAGCGGCGACCTTGGAGATGGCGGGCCCAGGAGCTGGAGCAGGGGCATGCTGGCTAGTTGTGCAGACCACATGGAGCTGATCGCAGAACACTTCTACTGCCAGGAAAGGCCAGACATAGTAGAACACATCCAGCAGATCCCTAACAACATTAGGCGTAAGGCAGAAGGCCACCGCAGGCTCCGTCAGGAGCTGGACTCACTCAAGGATAAGGATATCCGCATCGCGATGACCGAGTGGAATTTCTGGTATGGCCCGCATGTATTCGGAGAGCTTGGGACCCGGTATTTCCTCAAGGATGCGTTGGGCATAGCAGCAGGCCTGCACGAGTACTTCCGGAACACAGATATTATCTTCATGGCCAACTATGCACAGACCGTCAATGTGATAGGTTGCATAAAGACCACCAAGACCGCCGCAGACTTCGACTCTACGGGCCTGCCCTTGAAGCTCTATCGCCAGCAATACGGAAGGATACCTGTTGCAGTAGAACACGACGGCCAGCCCTTGGACATAGCTGCTGCCCTGACTGAGGACAAGAAGGCCCTCACCATAGGGGTAGTCAACCCCCTGGCCTCATCCACCAGGCTCCAATTGAGTTTGGGCCAGGTCAGCCCTGCTGGCCCTGCGCAGGCCTGGGTCATCACAGCAGACGATCCAATGGCATACAACCAGCCTGGTGAACCAAGAAGGGTGGATATTCGACCCCTGCCCAGTTGTGATCCTACAAGCCCCCTGTCTATTCAACCATTGAGTATAACCTTATTTAGGATCCCACTAAGATGAATCATTTGCACACCTACAATCTCTGTCAAATCCTTGTGGTGGCCGTGATGGCGGGCATGGCGCTCGCTCAAGGTCCTGCTAGGCAACAAGAGGCACCACAGATGCTAGAATTGCATGGGGACCTATCTGTGCATGATCCGGTCATGATCAAGCACGGTCAAAGGTATTACCTGTTCTGTACCGGCCGCAATCGCCGCGGGCTGGGTGTGATCCCCATTCGCTGCTCTGATGACATGATCAATTGGCGGTCCCTGGGATATGTGTTTGACCAACTGCCCGATTGGGCCAGACAGGAGATACCTGGCAATAGGGGTGATGCGTGGGCGCCTGACATATCGTTCTTCAGTGGCAAGTACCACCTGTATTATTCTGTCTCCACCTTTGGCAGGAATGATTCGGCCATAGGCCTAGCCACAAACCTGACCCTAGACCCCAACGATCCTGCATACAAGTGGGTCGACGAAGGATTGGTAATAAGGTCGCACGAAGGCAAGGACGACTGGAATGCCATAGACCCACAATTGGTCATTGAAGACAACGATAGGATCTGGCTGTGCTGGGGTAGCTTCTGGGGAGGCATCAAGATGTGTAGGATAGACCCCAAGACCGGCAAGCCTCCCAGTGAGGATACAACACTATACAGCCTGGCTGCGCGCCCCAGGTCCGGGCCGGACCAGACCCCACCCCAGCAAGGTGCCATAGAGGCACCATTCATAATAAGACGGAACGGCTGGTGGTACCTCTTCGCTTCGTTCGACTTCTGCTGCAGGGGAGCAAGGAGTACTTATTATGTAGTGGTAGGTAGGTCCAAACAGGTGACTGGACCTTATGTAGATCGCAATGGGCGGCCTATGTTGGAGGGGGGCGGCACTACCGTCATCGAGGCAACTACCCCCAACTGGAGGGGACCTGGACACCAGGCGATCTTCAGGGAAGGAGATAGGGACTACCTTGTGTTTCACGCATATGAGGGCCAGACCGGTAGACCTGAGTTGAAGATCTCTACCATGGTCTGGGATGAAGAGGGCTGGCCAAGGGTAGCCAGCCTGCCATAATCTGCTCCAACTGTGTAACCTGCGCAGACTACGATGGTTGACATGAGCGACGGCCGCATGCTATAGTAAAGGTTGTGTGCAAGGGGCCGGCTAGGCTGGCTGGAACCGGCTGGAGATCCGAACACGGCATAAGGAGGATCGATAATGCGGTATTCAACACGCATCTCTAAGGCCTTTACATTGATAGAGCTGCTGGTAGTGATCGCGATCATCGCGATCTTGATGGGCGTATTGATGCCTGCACTTCGGGCCGCAAAGGAGGGCGCAAGAAAGACAAAGTGCATGAACAACCTCAGGCAGGTCGGGATGGCCACCCATATCTACGCCAACGACAATAGGGGCCTCATCCCACAATTCCAACAGAATGACGGGAACTGGCTTTGGGACGTGGCGGTCAGGACCTGCGATGCATTGACAGAGAATGGGGCCAAGAGGGAGATCCTTTATTGCCCTGGCGGCACCATCTCTGTTAAGAACACCGACCCTGTGGCCGCCTTCTGGCAGCCAAGGGGTGACCGAAGGATCATCGCATATGCATGGCTGGGCAAGCGTGGGCCAAATAGGCCTGATTGGCTCAATGCCAGGCAGGCCATCTACCGCAAGCCCTATTGCACTAAGGTGACCATGAAGAACGCAGCAGAGACCGAGTTGTGCACGGATGCCATCCCCTCGGTTGGTACCAGCGTGGACGGCAAGAACGATGAGTTTGTGATGATCCAGAGCACGATCCTCACTGGCTCCGGCGAAGGCCACCGTGCAGGGCATATGCGGGGAAGGTTGCCGCAAGGAGGCAATATCGTATTCCTCGATGGCCACGCGGATTGGCGTGGCTTCCCGGACATGCACATCAGACACGATACAGGTGATACCAGGGGCCCTGGCACGGTCAGGTACTGATTCTAGGGCATCAGACTAGAGGAAGCGTGATATCCTGCTGGCCCTGGTACTTACCCTTGCGGCGGGCATAGGTGACCTCGCAGGGCCCATCGGCCTCAAAGAACAATACCTGCGCAATCCCTTCGTTTGCATACACCTTTGCCGGCAGCGGCGAGGTGTTAGATATCTCCAGTACGGCCTTGCCCTCCCAACCTGGCTCAAACGGGGTGACGTTGACTATGATACCACACCGGGCGTAGGTAGACTTGCCCACGCAGATGGCTAGGACATGGTCAGGTATCTTGAAGGTCTCCACGCTCAGGCCTAGTGCAAAGCTGTTTGGCGGTATAAGGCATACGTCAGACTCTATCTCCACAAGCCCCCTCTGATCAAAGGCCTTCGGGTCTACCACGCTACCATAGAGATTGGTAAAGATCCTGAAATGCCTGGAGACCCGGATGTCATAGCCATAGGACGATAGCCCATATGAGATCACAGGACCACCCGGGGTCCTGGACACAAGCCTTGGTTCAAAAGGCCTGATCATCCCATATTGCTCGGCCATGTGCTTGATCCATGTGTCGGGCTTAAGACCCATGACCTACCCCCTGTTGACCGCGGAATCTACACTAGAGCCGCGGGCGCGGCCCACCTCGATCCAAAGCAACTCCAGCAATTCCTTGAGGCCTTGCCCTGTGACAGCAGAGATCCCTATGACCGGTCTTCCTATCGCCTGCCTCAGTGCCGACAGCCTGGTACCATCTGGGTCCAGATCCATCTTGGTAGCCACCACTACCTCGGGCTTATCTGCGAGCTGCTGGTCATATTCCCGCAACTCCTGCCTGA
Organism: Sedimentisphaerales bacterium; assembly: GCA_029907605.1. Taxonomy (GTDB): domain Bacteria; phylum Planctomycetota; class Phycisphaerae; order Sedimentisphaerales; family Anaerobacaceae; genus DTPU01. The sequence goes on along the minus strand of JARYLO010000001.1, from coordinate 13,577 downwards.
TGGCCCAATAGTTCTCTGCAGGATCAGACCCATCTGCAGGCATCACCTCAACCAGGTGAGCGATCACCGCAGTACGCCTGACATGGCGGAGGAATTCGTGTCCCAATCCAGCCCCCTCATGCGCCCCTCGGATCAGGCCTGGCAGATCGGCCATGACAAACCTGCGATAGTCACTGAGCTCCACTATGCCCAATACAGGCTCCAGGGTAGTAAACGGATAGGGTGCGATCTTGGGCCTGGCTGCAGAGCACCTTGAGATCAAGGTACTCTTTCCGGCATTCGGCAGTCCTACCAGGCCTACATCTGCCAAGAGTCGCAATTCCAGGCGAATCCGCCTCTGTTGGCCAGGCTTGCCGGGTTCTGCATACCTCGGGGCCTGATTGGTAGGGCTGGCAAAGGCCTTGTTGCCCTTACCCCCCCTGCCGCCTCGGCAGATCCTCACCCTCATGCCTGGCTCGCAAAGGTCCTTGATGAGCATGCCGGTCTCTAGATCATAGACCAGGGTCCCAACAGGTACCTTGATCGTCAGGTCTTCGCCATCTGCCCCTGTCTTGTTCGCCCCTGCACCAGGCCTGCCATTCTGTGCCCTCCAATGGTGCCTGCCGGCAAAGTCGGCAAGTGTAGTGAGGTCCTCTGATGCAATCATGTATACATGGCCCCCACGTCCCCCATTACCGCCATCAGGACCACCTCTAGGAACGTATTTCTCGCGCCTGAAACTGACGCAGCCTGGCCCCCCGTCACCGGCCTTAACAAAGATCTCTGCCTCGTCAACAAACATAAAAAAGGGATGGTCGAGCCATCCCTAATCAATACACCCGTGCCACCAGGGCCATCTATACCACATGGATGGTCCGGCCCTTGAAACAGACCACCCCATCTCGCAAGGCATATAGCGTATAATCCCTACCCATCCCAACATTGGCCCCAGGATGGAATACCGTTCCACACTGCCTTACGATGATCGAACCAGCCTTGGCCTGCTGACCTCCAAATACCTTCACGCCCCTGTACTGGGGGTTGCTGTCCCTGCCGTTCCTTGTAGAGCCTTGTCCTTTCTTATGTGCCATAACTTATCCTCACTTAACTATTAGGGTCTTAACATGATAACCTTATCTAGGCAGCTTGTCTAGCCCTACAACCTGTTTGCAGGCCTGGCCTTCAATATGGCCATCATGTCTGCCAAGGGAACCACACCTATAGTGGCCAGCTTCAACGTACCATCCTTGCCGATAAAGAATGCAGAAGGTATCGCACTGACCGCACTGTATGGCTCTGGCAGTGCCTTCTTATCTACTGCTGCAACCACGTAATTGATCTTGTTCTGCTCGGCAAAGGCCCTGATCATCTGCTCGGTATTGTCAGGATCCACAAATGACAACGCCAATATCGTCAGCTCACCCTCAGGGACGGCCTTTCGCAGCTCAATCAGATCCGGGACCTCCATCCTGCACGGCCCACACCAGGTAGCCCAGATGGTGACTATCACGTCCCTTCCCTTTAGGCTGCTGAGGATATGGGTCCTGCCTGCCAGGTCTGTGACCGTAAAGTCAGGGGCCTGCTTGCCAACATGGGCCCTAAAGGCCACGTCCCAGGTCTTCCTGGCGGCTATCACCTCATCCAGACCAGGGCCCTGGCCCGCTGGCCTTATGGTGGGCTGCGGCACAGACTCAGCACTGACATTGTTAGGGCCAGCAGGCTCCTCTGACCTCCTCCTGCACCCCCATTGACCTGCTAGGATCACAACCAGTGACAGGACCACTGCCACCTGAATGGGTACCGGCTTGTTATCCTTCATGTGTTGGACCTCCTTGTGCTAGAATAGCTAGGGCTTGCGTGCTAGTATACGGTTCCCTTATGAACTGTAAAGGCCAATCAAGGACCCAGGCAAAGACTACTGGCCGTGGCTTGGATGTACCCATCCAAGGTCACCAACTTCCCAGGCGGGCCAGGATATCTGGCCAGAAGCTGATCCGTAGTATCATAAGCCTCAGGAACAGGTATGCCAACAGGCTGATGACCATCTATGTGGCACCGAACCAGCTTCCTTTCGCAAGGCTAGGTGTCTCAGTCAGCAAGAGCTGTGGCAAGGCGGTGGTCCGCAACAGGCTCAAACGGCTGGTGCGGGAGGCATTCAGATTGGAACGGGCAAGGATACCATCTGGCTATGACTATATGGTGATCCTAAGGTCGCCACAGGCACAGATGCCTACCTTGGCCCAGGTCCGTGCGTCCCTGATAGGACTGGTCTGTCAGGCCTTACCCAATGCCAACCAAGGGGGATCAGGGGGTTAGGCAATGGTAGATGCGGACCTGCTACCCATCGGCCAGGCAGCGAGTAAGGCTGGGGTGTCCAGACAGACCCTACAGTACTACATCATGATTGGGTTGGTCAGCCCAACAAAGGTAGATCCATCCGGCAGGAGGCTATTTGACAAGGCTGCCATAGAACGCATAAGATTGATCAAGGGTCTTAACACATCAGGATACCCGTTGAGGGCGATAAGGGAGCTATTCATTGAAGGAAGGATAGATAAGGAAGGGAATGTCCGTGAGTGATTACGAGGTATGGCAGAGGCGGCGGAACCTGATAGTCGGGGCATTCGTCTTGGTAGGCCTTGTGGCCTTCGCATGGATGGTCTTCAAGTTTGGAGACCTACCTACGGTAGTGACCCAGTTGCGATCCTTTGAGGTCTACTGCCAATTCCCTTCTGCCCCAGGGGTACAAGAGGATACACCGGTCCGATTCTGCGGTTACCAGATCGGCCGCGTCACGCGGGTCTTTCCGCCCGAACCTATGCAGCAGATCACACCTGAAGGGCCTGCAGGTCCGCCAACCCACCAGGTACTGGTGGTCTTGAGCATAGAGAATCGGTACGCCAATATCCCCATTAACAGCCAGATCAGGCTGGTAACCAGGGGGCTGGGCAGCAGCTACATAGAGATCCAGCCGCCTGCTATAGTCGGGCCAGGACCATTCCTCAGCCAGGGTGTGCGCGTGCAGGGAACCGTGGTATCTGGTGGAGACCTCCTGCCTGAGTCACTTCAACAAAGGCTAGACTCCCTTGCACAGGATATCTCAACACTGGTTGGTAACCTCAATGCAGTTGTGGGGGATCCCAACACCCAAAGGGAGCTAAGGAACACCATTGCCAATATGTCTATTGCCTCTGGCAGACTGATATCCACCGTCGATACCATCAACAATACACTGGCCCAGGTACAGGAGGCCGTAGACCAATACAAGGCCTTGGCCTCCGCAGGCAGGGAGGGCCTGACCAACCTGGATCAGCGGACAGAGAGGTTGGCGGCCACCCTGATCCAGACCACAGAAGAACTCGGCAGGGCCGCAGCACAGGTCAGGCAGATCCTCGCCAAGGTAAACCATGAACAGGGCACAGTAGGCAGGTTGATCAACGATGCCACGCTTTATGAGGAATTGCTCGAGACAGCCACACAGTTCCAGGCCATGACCGAGGAACTGACAAAGATCCTGCAGAGGCTAGAACAAAAGGGCCTCAGCGGCATATGGCGAGGCTCGAAAGCCAAGTGATTACGCCCGAGAGGATTCGAACCTCTGACCTCCGGTTTAGGAAACCGATGCTCTATCCTGCTGAGCTACGGGCGCCCGCGTAATCTAGTCCTCTTGTACCCAAGATGGTCTGAGGTGTCAAACCTTTTCATGACCCTGCCACCTACCCTCTTATAGGCCTAGGACAGCCATCTTCGAAGACTGAACAAATCAGTGGGCAACAACATATTGTATATCGTGCGCAGATATGGCCTGTTTATAGACTTCCAGGGCGGTCGACCCATTTTTCAGTATTGATAAGCGGGGTCGGACAGATCCGTTCTAGAACAGGGCCCACTAGCAGCATAGCCAAACGTGTCGGATTTCTAAAGAAATAGTGTTGGCCATGTCGATATCAATGTTGTTCTTGGGGCCCGCTTAAACAAGCGGACCTACAAGATATTGTGGGGTACCGTGAAGACAAAAGCATTCACGGTCCCATCGAAGAGGTCAAAATGCAAGAATCGACCAAGGCATCACCATCACAAGGGGAAGAACTTACAAGGCACCAGGACGTTGCCCAGCCTGATATCATGGATGACGAACTGATGGAGGTCATCCTGGAGAATCTGCACACAACACCATTGGGCCAGGTCCTCAAGCGGATAGCGCTTCACGACTGCATAAGAAAGGGCAAGGTCTTCAACATCAGAAAGAAACTGCTGGAAGGTACGTACGACCTAGATGAACGTCTTGATGCGGCCATAGATCGGGTGCTAGAAGATCTGACCGACTAATCCCCTACCAAGGATTGCTAGAGACCACCATGCTGGTACAGCCCAGATTCTTGATCACAAGATCATGGTCCGCAATGGCCTGGCAGATCGCCTGCCTATCGTAAAGCCTGAACATGCCAGATCCACTTCCGGTAATGCCCACAGGACCAATAAGTCCCTCGATCCTGCCTTTCAGTGCAGCCAGATCCGGATGGAGCCTAAGACAGATAGGCGCAAGCATGTTCATATCAGGCCCGCTTACCTGATCTACCCTGCCTGTTGCAAGCAACTCGGATAGACGCCTATCCAGCCCCTGATAGAGATCCTCCTGGTGCACATAACTGGCATACACATCCACTGTTGAGACATGCACATCAGGCATGATCAACAAGGCCAAGAATTGATATCTAACCGGTATTGGCTGGACCAGTTCTCCCCTGCCTGTGCAAAGCGATAGTGGCCCTCCCAAGAAGAAAGCAACGTCGCTGCCCACCTCCGCGGCCAAGACGGCCAGGTCGCAGGGTCTGCTAGATCTAAAGATCCTTGCCAGGCCCAATAGCACAGCGGCAGCATCGCTGCTGGCCGAGCCAAGGCCCGAACCTGCAGCTACGTACTTTCTCAGTCTGATGTGCAGCCCAACCCCTATATCCGCAGCCTTTAGAAAGGCATTGGCGGCCCTGTAAACGAGGTTCTGTGGGCCTTGCGGCGCCCAATATGGGCCTTCACAAACAAGCTCTATCCTACCTGATCGCATAGGCCTTATGGTCAGCTCATCATACAGGCTGACCTTGGCCATGACCGTCTTGATCTGGTGGTATCCATCTGGCCTGCGGCCTGCTACTAGCAGGGATAGGTTGAGCTTGGCAGGTGCCCTGACCAGAAGACCACCGTCGAGCTCGACAAACTGATCCAGTATCTCTGTCGCCTGAACCATAGACGCTTAGTTGCACCGCGAGGTTGACATTCTAACGCGTGGTGTCTATGCTTGGTAGGGCCTACCCGGAGTAAATTTTGCGTGGTACCAGCACAATGCAAATCAGACCCTTCGGCAAGAACCACCGTGCCATGGTGGCACTGGCACCGCAGATTGTATGATTGGGTCATATCCCTGGCACAGTCGACCCATGGCCCAGTATCCCTGTTTTTTTTAAGCTTTGCAGAGTCCAGTTTCTTTCCCATCCCACCTGATGTACTGCTGGCGCCTCTTTCACTGGGAGCGCCTGACAGGTGGGTGTTCTTTGCCACGGTCTGCTCAGTAGCCTCGATCCTCGGTGGCCTCTTGGGTTACTGCATCGGGTTTTCCCTATGGGAGGCCATAGGGCCGTGGGCCATGACACACCTAGGCTGGGCAGGGCTTACGCCCGGGAACTTCCAGACCTTTGCCACGCTGTACAACAGATACGACTTTTGGGTGGTATTCACATGCGGATTTACCCCCCTGCCATACAAGGTCTGTACCATATCTGCAGGGATTGCACACATAGACCTGCTAGGCTTTGTGATCGCCTCTGCCATATCTAGATCAGCCAGATTCTACCTCGTCGCAGGGCTGGTAGGCTGGAAGGGACAGAGCACAAGGGCATTTATCGAGCGGTACTTCAATATCCTGTCCTTTGCCTTTGTGGCCATCCTGATACTCGGATTTGCCGCATTGAAGCTGGCCAGATAGGCGTCAATTTAACTGCCAGCCCATTCCTTCCGATACCTCTTGTCATGAGGATCTGGGTGATGACGATACTAGCAATCTTGCTGTCCAACCAGTACCTGGGGGTGGGGAAAGCGGCTGAAGCGTATTATCTGACCCCATGGCAGAACAAGGGGGCATCGGGCCTACAGATCCAGACCAAACACTACACGATCTATACCACGATCCAAGACCCATGCATGATGGCAAGGGTAGCAAATATCATGGAGGCAGCCCATAGGTCCTACAACCAATTATTACCACATCCAGTTGAGCCAAAGACCAGATCGCAGGTCTATCTCTTTGCATCCAGGCATGAATGGGAACAGTTCATCATCCGGTTTGCAGGGCAGGATGCGGCTAGCCTCTTGAGGATCACCAATGGTGCGGTCTGCCACAACGGCACCTGCATAGCATACTATATAGGGCCAGACCAGACGCTCTCGGCCCTCACACATGAAGGGTGGCATCAGTTTGCCAGCCGCCACTTTGCCTTTAGGCTTCCCAGTTGGCTTGATGAAGGCCTTGCAATGATGTTTGAGGCCTTCAGACAAGGTAGAGAAGGAATTGCATTCTGCCCGGATGCCAATAGGTACAGGTTAGAGGGCCTAAGTCTAGTACCCACAACAACAGATCTTGACGACCTGCTGTCTACAAGCCCTGGCGAGATGCTCAGTACAGACCGCCAAGATCGGATCCAGGGGCTTTACTCGCGGTGGTATTGCCTGATGATGTTCCTGTGGCAGGAGTACCCACTAGGCCTTAGACGCATGGTACACGATGGATTCCTTGGCCTGTGGCCCCTAGAAGGCCATCTTGCAGCAGTGGCTGCTGACAGGAATAGACCCAGGACGATCATGTGGAACCGCGTTGTAGGCCCATGGGTATTCCACTACTATATCTGCAATGACACAGCAGCAATCCATGCCAGATTCGAAAGATACTGCACCTACCTGGCCTCCAGACAAACAGACACTGGTGTTGGCCTCTAGTTCACCTAGGAGGCGACAACTCCTGGCTGATGCTGGCCTCAAGTTCATAGTTCGGCCACCTGCGGTAGATGAGTCTTCTGTTCAGCAGGCAGGTCAGTCTCCAGTGGATCTAGCCAAGCAACTGGCCTATGTGAAGGCCATGGACGTCGCAAAGGCCTTTCCCTATCAACTGGTGATTGGTGCAGACACCATCGTTGAATCTGATGGCAGGATCTACGGCAAGCCAAGGGATGCCGATCATGCCAAGTCGATCCTCAGTATCCTGTTCTCGAGGCCACACAGGGTGATAACCGGGCTGGCCTTGGTCAGGCTTATCCCGCCAGTAGAACTTGTAGAAGCGGACATTACCATCATCTATCCTAGACCACTGGACCAGGCACTCTTGGCACAGTATATAACCAGTGGTCAGTGGCAGGGAAAGGCAGGGGCCTATGGGATACAGGAGCAGGGATCTGAGCCTTTCATAGAAGGGATCGATGGCAGCTTTACGAATGTCGTCGGCCTGCCGATGGAACTACTTGGCCGGATGTTGGATCGGGCAGGCTACCAATCAAAATAACAGTAGTAATGCCTGTAGAATAGGCCTATTGCCAGCATGGAGATGATGGCAAGCAACTGCAATAGTAATCTGGCACCGAGGTGTAGGAACGCTGTGGTCTGTTGGGTCCTGGGGAACCCTGCATAGGCCTTTGTGCAAAGGAATAGCTGCCAGGTCAGGATCAGCATGCCAGCTGCCATAAGATACGGCAATAAGGCCTTCAGCACAGGCTTAATCATCAGGTCGACCCTGGCAAGCATCGAGATATCTCGGTTTATCCCGTAGTTCAATATGACCACGGGGAATGTCAAGAGACCCCAGACGTTCAGCACCGCCCCCACCAACCCTGGCCTCATATCAAGCGACCTGGTCAGGCCTAGCCAGATGGAATATGGCAACATCGTCAGCAATAGGCCAAACGCAAAGACCCACAGCCCCTTGATCATATTGAATACCCTCTCCCACATATCGTCTCCGAGATACACCTCTGCCAAGAGTGTACCTTCAAATGTGGCTGCACGGATGACCTCTAGGTAATACCAGAATAGTAGTCCCCAACAAAAAAACCTCAGGATAAGGCCCACAGGCATGAACAATACGAATGCCCCAACCTCGGTGGTGTAATCCAGATGGCCCCAAAAGAACATGGCGATGACAGCGGCCTCTGCCATGACAACGCCTGCCAGATTCTCGGCACGCAGCAGCAAAGGCCAACCTCCCAGCAACGCTGCCCTGTAGAAGCCAGGGATCGGGCTACCGCGGACCTTCGGCTCCTCTATAACCTGGGGCTTCTGCCAGCTCTGGGCTGGGATGATGAACCTCTGTTTGCAGGTAAGGCACCTTGCCCTCCTGCCAGCATATTTGTCACCAAAGGCGATGATTGCACCGCACTTGGGACAATAAAACTCTATGGTCATCTATCAATCCCGCTGCATACAATCCATAAAGGCCTTCAGGTTATTGACCCACTTCTTGGCCTCAAGGATATCCACCTTGCCCTCCTTGACCAGCCTGGCAATATGGCTTTCCAATGTGATCATCTTTTGATCAGGTGCATCCTGTGTCTTGGTCTGGAGTTGTGTATATATCTGCTCGATCTTTCCGGTCCTTATTAGATTCGCTACTGCATAGTTATTGTTGAGTATCTCCATGGCCACGATCCTGCCTTTTCCATCCTTGCGGGGCAGCAGCTTCTGAGAGATCACATATGCAAGGCCCAAGGATAATTGATTGCGTATCTCTGCCTGCTGGCCTTCTGGGAAATAATCCAATATCCTCGTGATGGTACCGGTAGTATCGCGGGTATGCAGGGTAGAGAATACCAGGTGCCCAGTCTCTGCAGCCATCAGGGTCATGTAGATGGTCTCTGGGTCTCGCATCTCCCCAACGAAGATGATGTCCGGATCCTCCCGCATCATCTCTCTAAGGCCTTCCCGAAAGGATCCCACATCCTTTCCGACCTCCCTCTGGGATACAATGGAGTATTTCTGAGGCAGGATATATTCAATAGGGTCCTCAACGGTGATGATCCTGCAGGCACGGTTCTGGCTGATCCTGCTTAGCAGTGATGCGATGGTGGTAGACTTGCCTGCGCCGGTTATGCCAGTCAACAACACCAAGCCGTGTTTGCGATCTATGATGTCCCGCCAGACATCGTTGGGAAAGCCTATCTGTTCGACAGGTGGTATCTCCAGGGCCAAGGCACGGATTGCCGCTGCAATGCCGTCATTATCCCTAAAGACATTGATCCTGAACTGCAATGAACCAAACCTGTAGGAACAGTCGATGCTGTATCGATCCTTCAGTTTCTCTATGTTCTGCTGGGTCAGGAGTGGGTGGATCAACTGTTCTGCCATCTCCTCTGTCACTGGAGGGCCCTTGAGCTTGACCAGGTTGCCGTCGATCCTGTAGGTCGGGGGCACACCTACCTTTATGTGTAGATCTGAGACACGCATGGCACCCATCTGCTCAAAGTATGCCAGCATGTCCATGATGCTCATGGGCCCTGCCTTTTCGGGTGTGTAGACCTTGGCATCTAGGTTGTATTCCATATCCTCTCAAGCCCTACACATCCTGAGCCAATCCTGGATGTTCTTGGCCAGGATCTGCGGGTCCTGCTTGCTCATTATGTGATCGGCAATGCCCTTTGGCACACCAAGATTGGCCATGGCCTTCTCCACCCTCTGCCAAAGCCTGGCCTTCTTCTGCTGTGAGTCTGCCAGGTATAGCTCCCCAACCAACTCTTGGAGCCTCTGCAGCATGATCGTATCCTTGTGCTCGTAATAGCCGCTTATGACAGAACGCTGATAGTCGGTATATTCACGTTTGCCCATATGGATACCTTTTACGGCGGTTCTCGATTCTAGCCTACCATCGTGATGTAGACAAGGGCCTGCCGTTGACAGCCAGGCACAAAGGCCATACCATCCTGCTTGAACAAACAACCGGTTCGCCCAGGAGAACACCATGAAGAGAATCGCATTTACCATGAAGCTCAAGCCAGGCTGCCAAGAAGAATACAGGCGTAGGCACCAGCAGATCTGGCCAGAACTGAAGGAGCTGCTCAAGCAGTCTGGTATCAGCGACTATAGCATATTCCTGGATGAGCGGACTGATACACTCTTTGCCGTGCAAAGGCAGGCGGGCCAGGTCGGTTCACAGGACCTCGGCAGCCATCCAGTGGTCAAGCTATGGTGGGCCTATATGGCAGAGCTGATGGAGACCAACCCAGACAACTCCCCTGTATCAGTACCACTGGTCGAGGTCTTCCACATGGATTGAGGGCCTGAACAGGTGTCGACGGTAGTCCAAGATCGATCCAGTGCAGGCCCCCTCTTGGCCAAGACCGCAATCGTCACTGGGGCAGCCAGGCGGCTAGGTAGCCACATCGCCCTGGCCCTGGCAAGGCATGGGGCGAACGTGGTGATCCACTACCACCGCTCAGCCAGCCAGGCAGCACAGCTGGCTAGACAGATGACCCAGTTAGGCGTGCGGGCATGGACCATCCAGGCAGACCTAGCAGATGCAGCTCAAGTGGAAGCCCTGGCCGCCAGGTCTATTGAGGCCTCTGGAGGGGTGGATATCCTGATCAATAACGCATCCTTTTGGCCAGAGGACACGATCTGGGACATGACCGCACAGACCCTGCAGACCTGCATGGACGTGCATGTGATGGCACCGGTCATCCTGGCAAGGGCCTTGGCAAGACAACAAAGAGAAGGCCATATAATCAACATCCTAGACACAAGGGTCACAGACTATGACCACAAGCACATCTCTTACCACCTGGCCAAGCGTACACTGCATACCATAACCCGCATCTTGGCCCTGGAGTTGGCACCAAGGGTCGCGATAAATGCCGTGGCACCAGGTCTGATCTTGCCTCCAGATGGATATGGCACGGAGTATCTAGCCAGGCTTGCAAGTACAAACCCGATGAATCGATATGGCCAGCCGGAGGATGTGGTGGAGGCGGTCCTTTTCCTACTGCGCAGCAGGTTTATCACCGGTCAGGTCATCTATGTGGATGGTGGCTTTCACATGAGGCATCAGCTCTATGTCTAGGCAGGATGACCAGATCGTCATAAAGGGCCTGCAGCTCCATTGCAAGGTAGGTGTCAGCGAACAGGAACGGCAAGCCAAACAGGAGGTAGTGGTAGATCTGACCATATGGACTGACCTCACGAGGTCCACAAGGTCGGATATGCTTGCAGATACCATCGACTACAGGCTATTGAGAGACCAGATCGTGGAGGCCACAGAGGGTGCCCAGTTCCACTTGATAGAGGCCCTGGCAGGCAGGATCGCAGATGTGTGTCTGGCCGTGCCTGGGGTAAATAAGGTGAAGGTGTACGTAGAAAAACCAGGGGCATTGCGTCGCACTAGGTCGGTTGCAGTCCAGATCACCCGCAATAGACCTGTATTGGCATTCGTGGCAGTAGGTTCCAATATCCTGCCACAGACCAACATACCCAAGGCACTGCTGATGCTCATGGAAAGGACCGAGGTCTTGGCCACCTCCACGTTCTATCAGACCGAACCGGTAGGCCAATCCCAGATCCCGTTTGTAAATGGTGTCTGGATGATAAGGACCGAGCTGGGACCGATGGAGGTAAAGGACCAACTGCTTGGCGGTATAGAGCTGGCCTTGGGCAGGCAAAGGTCTGACCAAAAAGACGCTCCCAGGACCATAGATCTGGACCTAGTGCTTTATGACCGACTGGTCTGCCGCCTGCCAGGACTGACCTTGCCGCACCCTGACCTTGCAAGGCCATTCGTCATAGCCCCGATCCTGGAGCTATTGGACAGAAGGCCTGACTTGGACAAGGAGCTGGGCTGGATGCTGCCTAAAAATAGCCCCAAAGAGCTTGGCATGCCCCTAGAGGACCTGACAAGGCAGCTAGTAGGCATCCTAAGAGGCAGGATGGCTGACTGACAAGCGCAGATCTAGATGCCCACGATCCGCTATAGGCACATCATCTGGGATTGGAACGGCACGCTGATCGACGACGTGGCGGTGTGTGTCCGGGTCTTGAACCTGATCCTGGACCAATACGGCCTGCCGAGCATTACTATCGAACGGTATAGAAGGGAGTTCTGCTTTCCAGTGGAAAGGTTCTACCAAAACTTGAGCTTTGACTTTGCCAGATCTCCATACCAACAGATCGCAGACCAATACATAGAATTGTACAAGGCCTTCCAACAGCAATGCAGACTGCACACAGGGGCAGTTGACGTCTTGCAGTGGTCCAAACGCTTGGGCATCGGGCAATCCATACTCTCTGCATACAAGCAGGGGCTACTGGAAGAGGCGGTCAAGAGGTTTGGCATTGCAGATTATTTTGCCATGGTCGTAGGTAACACCGATCACCTGGCCATAGGCAAGATAGATCAAGGCAGAAGCCTGCTAGGGGGCCTAGGCCTTGATCCATCACAGGTCGTGCTGATCGGCGATACCACACACGATTATCAGGTCGCCTCCAGTATAGGCGTGGAATGCTTGCTGTTCTGCCAAGGCCACCAGGATCCCTCCAGGCTTAGATCCTGCCCAGTACCTGTACTCACATCCCTCAAACAGATACCTGGATTCATAGCCGGGCTATAACCCTGCGGCCTGCCTCAGCCTGGCTACCATGTCAGTCCGTTCCCAGGTGAATATGTCATCGCCCTTCCTGCCAAAGTGCCCGCCGTGGCATGTGTGCGAGTATATGGGCCTGGCTAACCTCAGGTGAGAGATCATGCCCTTCGGCGTCAGAGGGATGAGCTCCTGGACCAATTGTGCTAGCCTCCGCTCGCTGATCCTGGCAGTGCCCTGGGTGTCCACCCATACAGACACAGGTTCTGCAACCCCTATGGCATATGCCAACTGGACCTCACATGCCTCCGCAAGACCTGCTGCCACTATGTTCTTGGCTATGTACCTGGCCATATAGGCCGCGGTCCTATCGACCTTCGTAGGGTCCTTGCCGCTAAATGCACCACCGCCATGGCGGCCCATCCCACCATATGTATCCACGATGATCTTGCGGCCGGTCAATCCACAATCGCCCTTTGGTCCACCTATAACGAACCTGCCAGTTGGATTGACATGAAAGACCGTATCCTTGTCCAACATGGACCTCGGGACAACTGGCATTATTATCTGCTCGATCACATCCTTGCGTATAGTCCTATAAGGGACCGAGGGGCTATGCTGTGTAGAGACCACGACGGCCTTCACCTTATAGGGCCTTCCATTGCGGTACTCCACGGTCACCTGGGTCTTACCGTCAGGACGCAGCCATTTCAACCTGCCTGTTATCCTCATCCTCTCCAGCCGACGGCTGAGATTGTGCGCAAGCTGTATGGGCATCGGCATCAGCTCAGGCGTCTCCTTGCAGGCAAAGCCGAACATCATCCCTTGATCCCCTGCACCCTGTTCCTTGTGCAGGCCTTTGCCCTCGCTGACACCCTGGTCGATATCCGGACTCTGCCTGCCTATGCTCAGGACCACAGAACAGTTGTCTGCATCAAATCCCAGGCTTGGATCCGTATAGCCTATGCGTCTTATTGCATCCCTGACCACTGTTGGTATGTC
>JARYLO010000019.1 GCA_029907605.1 Sedimentisphaerales bacterium | reverse complement strand
GCCTGCGTTTGTTGTGACATGGGATGGATCTGGCAGGCCAGGGGTAATCCTGACACAATCAGATATCCGGCAGGTCCAGCTTGCCAAGGGGGCGATCAGGGCAGGTATCGAGGTCTTGCTGGCAAAGACCGGCCTAAAGACGTCGGATCTCCAGACGGTCCTCTTGGCCGGGGCATTCGGCCACTACATAGACGCCAGTTCTGCGATCAGGATAGGCCTTCTGCCGCAGCTGGATCCTGGTCGTGTCCGGGCTGTGGGTAACGCCGCCTTGGCTGGGGCACGTATGATCCTGTTGGATGGCAGATATAGGGCAAAGGCGTCGGGCCTTGCAAGGTCGATCAGGTATATTGAGTTGGCATCAGAGCCGATGTTTGAGCAGGCGTTCCCTGATGCCATGGAGTGCTGATGGCCAACCGATTGGTTGGTAGACAAGGCCACGGATATTATCATATGGACTATAGGGCTGGTTTTAGCAGATGGGCTTCTACGATAGAGACTATCTCCAGCAGGGCTACCGCTTCGGTAGGAGGCCTTTCTACCAGAGGGGCCTTGGCATTCCAGGGATCGGCCCGGCCGTAAAGTGGATCTTGGTGGCCAACCTACTGGTCTTTCTGATGCAGGTCCTTGGGGCAGATGGGTACCTAACCAACTGGTTCGGGGTCTGGCCTGCGTCCTGGCGGACCGACATGCAGATCTGGCGTCTTATTACCTACCAGTTCCTGCATGGGGACCTGCTGCATATCCTGTTCAATATGATTGGACTCCTGTCCTTTGGGCCATTGTTGGAACGGACGTGGGGGACCAGGACCTTCCTGGCGTTCTACCTGGGTTGCGGGGCATCCGGAGGGCTCTCCTATATCCTCTTGGCAGCACTAAAGGTGCTGCCAGTTGGCTTTATGATAGGGGCCTCAGGTGCCATCCTGGGTTTGGTGGCCGCATGCGCGATCATGTTCCCGCAGATGACCGTGTTGGTCTATTTCCTATTCCCAGTGCCTATCAGATATGTGGCCTTGATATTCATAGCGATTGGGCTGTTTGTGATCTTTACAGGAGGCCATAATGCTGGTGGAGAGGCCGCGCATCTTGGTGGTATGGCTGCTGGGGCTGCCTTTGTACTATTCCGCAGGAACCTGGAGGAACTGTCTGTCAGAATGAAGGTCATGATATGGCACAGACAGATCAGCAAGGCGGCCGAGCTGCAGCAGGAGGTGGATCGTATCCTGCAGAAGGTCCACGACCACGGCCTGCACAGCCTCACCTGGCGGGAGAAGGCCACCTTGCGCAAGGCCACAGAGCTGGAACAGAGGCGGCTTAGGGGCAGGTCTTAGAGGCCGACGATCCTGCCGGTCTGCACGTCCACGTTTATCCTGCGAAATGCTGGGTCTGAACCTGTGCCTGGCATGAGGTTTATGTCCCCAGCAACCGGCACTGCAAGGCCTGCCCCCCTGTAGATCAACACATCCCTTATGGGCAGTACCCATCCCTTGGGCCTGCCCTTGAGGTTCGGGTCATGCGATAGGCTTAGGTGTGTCTTGACCATGCAGGTGCCCAGGATGCCGTTGCCCTTGTCACTATCTAGGGCCTTGATCTTTGCCTGTGCAAGTGGGTCGATGGTAACGCCATCTGCCCCGTATACCTGCCGTGCGATCAGCTCTATGCGCTGTAAAAGGGGGGTGTGTAGGTCATAAAGGAATCGGAAGTCATTGTCCTGATTGGCTGCGTCCACCACTGCCTCTGCCAGCTCTATCGCCCCCTCCCCACCCTTTTGCCAGTGCTCCGAGATGGCCGCATATGCACCTGCCTGCTCTGCAATGCGTTTTACCAGCCTCAACTCTTCAAGGCTGTCAGATGGGAAGCGGTTTATGCACACAACTGGCCTGGCTATACCACTAGACTTGACGATCTCGATGTGGGCCAGGAGGTTCTCACAACCCTTCTCTAGAAGGCCGAGGTTCTCGGTGGTATACTCCTGCGGTAAGGGCAGTCCGGGCCTGACTGCAGGGCCGCCACCATGCATCTTCAAGGCCCGCACCGTGGCCACTATCACCACTGCATCAGGGGTCAGACCTGAAAGCCTGCACTTAATATTCCAAAACTTCTCATATCCTATATCTGCACCAAAGCCGCTCTCTGTGACATGGTAGTCTGCAAGCTTGACACCTAGCTTATCGGCCACGATCGAGCTCTGGCCAATGGCGATGTTTGCAAATGGACCTGCATGCACAAATATCGGCTGGCCCTCGGTGGTCTGGACAAGATTGGGATTGATCGCATCCACCAGCCAGGCGGCCATGGCCCCATCCACCTCCAGGTCAGCCGTGGTGATCGGTCTGCCTGCCTTGTCATGTGCGACCACCATGCGGCCTATCCTTGTCCTTAGGTCAGCCAGGTCCTGGGCAATGGCCAATATGGCCATGACCTCGCTAGAGACAGATATCTGGAACCCTGATTCCATCTCCACCCCGTCCTTTGGGCCACCAAGGCCGATCCTGATCCGCCTTAAGGCCTGTGCACAGAAGTCGATGGCCCACTTGATCTGCACACTGTTGGGGTCTATATCCAGCCGCCGCAGGCCCCTCCTTGCCAACTGTTCGTCGCTGTAGTTGCGCTCGTGTTGCATCCTTGCGGTCAAGGCCACCATCGCAAGGTTGTGTGCATTGGTGACGCAGTCGATGTCGCCGGTGAACCTGATCGATAATGGACCGACAGGCAGTATCTGCGACAGCCCACCCCCTGCGGACGTGCCCTTGATGTTGAACGTTGGGCCGCTGCTTGCCTGCCTGACCGCACCAGTGGCGCGCAGCCCAAGTTTGGCCAGTCCTTGTATCAGGCCTACGGTAGTGGTGGTCTTGCCCTCGCCTAAGGGAGTCGGGGTGATGCCACAGATGTCTATGTACTTGGCGTTGGGCCTGTCCTTGACCCTGGCCAAGACCTTCCTGAAGTCCACCTTTGCCATCTTGGGGCCTATGGGGAGGATCTCACTGTGTTCAAGACCCATCTCCCTGGCCAGTTGGCCAATGGGCTTCATCCTCTCTTCTGCAGCCTGTGCTAGTTGCCAGTCCTTGAGCGTAGTAGGATCAAGCCTATTCATCTCAGATCAAAGACCGGCTCCTAGCGATATCCAGTCCCATACCTAATACCAACCCTGAGGTCCTTATACATGCCTCCCTTCGACATCGGTCGATCCGTCTTGGCCTACGGCCCAACTGGGGTTATTCTAACAGTTTCAAAGGGCCTTGGCAACAGTGATTGGTTACTTATGGCCATCATTGTTGATTATCGGCGCCGGTCCTGAGAAGGGCTGGAGATCGCATGGTCCAGGTTTATGGCCCTAGTGTGAAAGGATCGATGATGAAGCCTATCTCATTATTTGCAAAGCACTTGGCCTCACCTTCGCCCATATGCGAGCTGATGCAGGACCTGGCCGACGCACATGGTTCCGCCAATGGTCAGGTCTTGCTAGGTGGAGGTAATCCTGCGCATATTTGCCAGGTAGAGAGGGCCATTCAGGATGCGGTTCAAGGCCTGGCAAACGACCCGGTTGCATTGGCAAGGGCCATAGGTGACTATGATGGGCCTGGGGGCAATCAGGAGTTCATCGAGGTCTTGTGTGACTACCTGGTCAGCAGATACAAATGGCCTATAGGGCCGCAGAACATCGCCCTGACCAATGGCAGTCAGAATGCATTCTTTGCACTGACAAATCTCTTTTCAGGCAGGATGTCGGATGGGAGCTTCAAAAGGATCCTCTTGCCTATATGCCCTGAGTATGTTGGATATGCAGATGCCGCCATAGACCCTCAGGTCTTTTACGGCATACCTGCCAAGATCGAGTTGATAGGGGATCAGCAGTTCAAGTACCACCCTGACCTGGATCTGCTTTACGCATGTCCAGACATAGGGGCGGTCTGCATATCCAGGCCGAGCAACCCATCAGGCAACCTCATATCTGACCAGCACCTCGAATACATATGGCAGTTTGCCTGCCAGGCTGGGGTGCCGTTAATCCTGGATTGTGCATACGGCCAGCCGTTTCCAGGGATAGTGTATGCCCAGGCCAATGCCTTTTGGCGGCCAAACACGATCCTCTGCCTTAGTCTATCAAAGCTGGGCCTGCCTGGGTTGCGGACTGGGATCGTCATTGCCGAGCCCCAGATCATCCGCGCGATCACCTCCATCAACGCCGCCATGGGCCTTGCCCCAGGTGGTCTTGGGCCTGCCATCATGACCAGGCTCATCCGTTCCGGGGCCATCGATGGCCTTTGCCATGATGTGATTAGGCCATTCTATCTGCGTAGGATCCAAATGGCAGTGGAGCTGATCACAGGCCTATTGGCAGACCTGCCAGTAAGGTTCCACAGACCAGAAGGTGCCTTCTTCCTTTGGCTTTGGTTACAGGGGCTGCAGATCGATAATATTCAGGTCTACCGACGCCTAAAGGCAGAGGGGGTCATAGTGGTCCCAGGAAGCTACTTCTTCTTTGGTCTACAAAGGCCCTGGCAGCACGCAGATCGATGCATCAGGGTCAGCCTCACCGCCAGCGATCAGGCCTTGATTGCAGGCCTGCGGCGGCTTTGTGCAGTTATAAGGGCCTTATACCAGTAGTACTAATGTCCCTTGCCTGCGTGTCCCTTGCGGTGTGCAAGCTTGGGTAGGCCAAGTGGGCTGCGATCCTCTGACCATCTGCCCTGATCCTTCAAGATCGCCAGCCTTTCTGCCCTAGAAAGCACGTTCCTATGTCTACTGAGCGCAGCCCTATATCTTAAGGACCTATCCATTGACATCTCTTATTACCTCCGCATCTAACTGACTCAAACGCTATACTGCCCTAGCCTGAACGCCGCCAACACGATCAATACGAACGCCAACACTATGGCGATGGCTATGGGATAAGGTATGGTCAATTCCACCTTGCCCTGGTTAAACTGTATAAACCTGAACCTATGCCACCTGACTGCTGAGGTTGGCAGGCCCGACGGTGGTGGCACCTGTTCCTGCGTCTGCACCGGTTCCTGTACAGGTACCTCCTGTTGTGGTTCAGGCCTGTGGACCTGATTCGGCACAACAGGCCTGGTCTTTGTCGTGCTAATCACCTCGTACAATGCCTTTTGACCGCGGTATCTAGCCATCTGATCATCAAGTGCACATACCTAGCGACCATATATCTACAGGATCTGGCCCGGGAATGCAACGAAAAAGGCCGAGGCAACAGCCCCGGCCTATGTATCAGCCCGACAAACTCGCCAGACAGAATCATCTACAGGGTCTTCCTCCTCCGTACCCAACCTGCCAGTGTAATACCGATCCCGGCAAGCAGTATCGCCCCAGGGGCAGGGATGAACGTTGCATCATGGCTGAACTAGTATTCGCCAGGTTGCAGTACAATGGGTGAGTCCAGTGTGTACGTAAGGTACATGATAGGGTCATGCGCGTTGCCGTAATCCTCGGCGTAAACCCTATCGAACCCTGAGTAACCCCAACTGAAAGTGCCGGAGACGTAGTCCGACGAGAACACATCGCCTGTGAAACTAGCAACGGCCGGTGTCTTCTGGATATAGCTGTCCTTGTCAACGTCCAGGTTGGACCATATATTCATCCTATACCTGACAAGGGGATTATCCGCGTCAAACCCTTCGGTCTCATCGAAGTATCCCGTGATCTGATTGATCACAGTCACCTCATTGAGTTTGAAATAGCCAGCGTATGTCCAGTCATAGTTGTTGGACATCGAATAGCCGCGGTAAAGACCGGGGTGTCTTTAGATGCCTGGCCGGCTGGCGTGGTGTAAAAGTCGCCTGCATCGTTGTTAAAGTTGTCGAAGACAGTAGTGCCTTGATACTTCATGGTCAAGGCCAGTCCTGCTGTCTGGGCGAACCATCCATCCTTGTGCCATACATCCAATGCGTAGTTGTAGCCCCAGTCTTGCCAGTCCGGGGCATCGAGGATGAAGGCCATGGATCCGCCGCTTGTCTTGATACCGTTGACTGTCTGGCCGTTTGGGAACTTACCACCGGTGATCACGTAGTAGTAACCCATGGAATCGATCTGGTAGTCTGCCTTCTGGTCAAACGGCGCCGCGACGGCCAATTCCACGGCCAACAAGCCCACCAGAAGTGCTGCAGCTCCGATCTCACGTACTTGTCTTGTTTTCATCGCCTACCTCCGCCAAATCGTGGGACCATTCCTCATTCCAATCGATTGCCTATCTGTCTCTTCGTACTGCTCTTGCCTCCATCTAGCCACCATCATCCTGACAGCAGGAGGGCCGGCCGTAGCCCCGACTGCCTCCGAACGTTTGATCCCTCATAGTCCAAGAACCACATTGTCCAGGACTATGAATACTGCCTACCTGACGAGCGACCCACCCACCCCCGTATCCTCACCCAACCCAGTAGTGCCGTCCCAATGCCTACCAACAGGATCGCACCTGGGGCAGGTATGGTGTAGGCACTGGCATAGGTCTGGACGTAAAAGATCAGACTACCTTGATCGCCATCATCATAGTGCCTTGAGATCACTAGTTGGCCACTGGGATTGTCTTGAGAGGCCTGGCCATCAGCCGCCCATATGTCCCAATAGAAGCTCTGTGACCAGTCTGGCGCTCCCTCCTTCCTCAATATCAGGGTTACGCAAGCGTACCCAAACCCCTTCTCGCCAGTCAGATCGGTCTGCATGGCTCCAAGAGACCCGTAGTTTACCGTAAATGCCTTGCTACCAACCCCGGTCACCTGGAACTGCCAGCTCTGCTCGGCGTGGCCCGCGGTCATTGACTCGGATACTGGCGGTGGTACGGCAATTGACTCAGACTCAAGATGGAGATAACTGGTAGCAGCCCATTGGGTTGCGCTAGGGATGGTCCCGCGAATACTGGTATCGACGGTGCCTGTCTGTGAGGCATCGCCGGTATTGCCCAGTCTATCTTCAACGTGCGCTGTTGAGGTGCTGGTTGTATCCCAGAGGTTCAACCCGCCTGGGCCACTCAGGTCGGCCTCAACCGAGACCAGCGAGAAGGCGGCATTTGCTGCTGGGGCCAGCGCAAAGAGGGCTAGCGCCGCCATGCCTTACCACACTATTCTTCTGTTCATCCCTTCCTCCTTTCCCCAAAACCACTGATGATGGGATTATTCTTGACGGTCTAAAACCGAACGCTCCTAACCTATCTTTTGCTATGCCTACCCTATATCTCCATGCTAATTACTCACGGTTACTATACAGCCCAATTGACCTATAATGCAAGTGTGGACATTGCTTATTTTGATGTGAGTGCATTTTCCTGAGCTGACTGTTTTCTCTGGAAGGGCTTAGGTGGGCTAGAGTCCATACTTAGCCGGCTTCTTTATCAACTCAGCCAGGTTCTCGGCCTTTAGTCTTGCCTTGATCGCTGCCCGGTGGTTCTCAATAGTCCTGCGGGACATGTGGAGGAGCTAGGCGATCTCCTTATTGGACATGCCCTTGCAGATGTATCTGAGGATCTCAAGCTGGGTCCTGGTCAGCCTGGCCAGGGGCCCAGTAGGCCTATGGTGCGACTGGGTTTGGCTAAGCTGGCGGGTGATGTTGAGCACGGCCTGGGTGCCTCCGTTGCAGTTGAAGATGGGTTGGTACTGGGTCTCGAAGACCCGGTCCCTACCGGTGTGCCTGGACCTGATGGGCATGCCAGAATTGGCTGCCTGGGCGATCTGGGCGAGGCCTTTGGCCGCCACCCCCTGCGGCCTAAGTTACAGGCTCGTCGCCTGCTCAGGTCCAAGCCCTATCAATTGCCCTGGTGGCCTGCCCAGCCTCCTTGCCGCCTGGCTATTGAGGGTAAGGATCCTGCCAGAAAGGTCGACAAGGATGGCGGCATCTGTGATGCATCGAGCAATGCGCGGACAAGAGGTTCACTCAGGCTCAGTCGGTCAAGCAGGTCTGACCTGTGTGCAATGGCCCAGCCATTAGGTGCCTCCAGGCAGCTCATCTGGCTTCCCTTTTTTCTTGCCCTCCAATCGTCCTCCGCAGTTTACTTGGATAATCCATTATTGTAACACTCCTGGCGTCAGGGTCAAGGTTTTGACTATTCAGATATGATCCTTATTCGGTATCTGGATCTAGAAGGCTATGTCGGTTGACCTGCCAGGTGAGTCTGGTGCTTGGATCTGTATGTGGCCTCCAGTGCGGTCACCATATGATAGATGGCCAGGTTATAGGGTGTAGGTATGTGGTACCTTTCTGCAAGGCGGATGACCTGGCCGTTGAGGGCATCTATCTCTGTGCTTCTGGCCCGTTGAAGGTCCTGGAGCATGGAGGACCGGTGTGCGGCGGTGTCAGGGATAAGCTGGCCATAGAAGGCCTGGAGGAATGCCTCTGGGGTCTGCCAGTGGGTAGAAAGGCCGGATGCCTTTAGGACAACGAATATCTCCTCCACGATCCGATCCATCAAGAAGCGGGTTGAGGGATGTGCGGCCAGGTCTCCATATGGGACACCCAATATGGCGCCTAGCGGATTCAATGTGCAGTTAAAGAGCATTTTTGACCACAGGTCCTTTTCTATGGCCTGTGTGGTCTGGGCCGGTATACCACCTGCTGAGATGGCTGCAGCAAGGGTCTCTACGTGGGCTGTAGGCTGGTCAAATAGACTGCCTATGGTTATGGGTGCTGCATGCACGGTGATATTGACCTGATTGGGCCTGGGCCTCTCAAAGCCTGTTATGACCCGGGCATTGTATATGACGGTCTGCTCGAACTGCTTGGCAAAGACCTCTGCGTTGCCCCAGCCGTTCTGGAACAGGACAATCCTGGTGTTTGGGCCCAACAGTTGCCGGTGCTCATAGATGTCCTCTGATGCATGTTGGGAGTCGAACGACTTGGTGCAGACCAGTATGAAGTCATAAGGCCTTGCAGAGAGCTGGTCTAGGGTGGAAGACGCGCCAAATGCATCAGGGCCTGCCTGATATGTACCGAACAGGCCTTTCCGCAACAGCCCCTGTGCCTTTAACTCGGCAACGGTCTGGGGCCTAGCGATGATATCCACGTAGTGGCCTGCCTTGATCAGGCAGCTGGCTATGCCAAGTCCAACCGCGCCGCCCCCATATATAAGTACTCGCATCGGTCAATATGGCCTTGCCTATCGGTTTCCGTATATGGCCTGATAGTACTGCTGATACTGGCCGCTTACCACATGTTCGAGCCACTGGCGGTGTCTTAGATACCAGTCTATGGTGATCGCAAGGCCCTGGTCGAGGTCTACTTTGGGCCTCCAACCCAGTTGTGTGCGTATCTTTGTAGCGTCTATGGCATAGCGGCGATCGTGGCCTGGCCTATCGTTCACATACCTGATCAGGGATTCAGGCTTGCCCAAATGCTGGAGTATCTTGCGGACGATCTCGATGTTAGGCCTCTCAGTATTGCCGCCTATGTTGTAGACCTCGCCTGGTGGTGCCTTGGTAAGGACAAGCCATATTGCCCTGCAGTGGTCGTCCACGTAGATCCAGTCCCGCACATGAAGGCCGTCACCATATACCGGCAGGGGCCTATCGTTAATGGCGTTGTTGATCATCAGGGGTATGAGTTTCTCAGGGAACTGGTAAGGGCCATAATTGTTTGAGCACCTTGTGATATTGTAAGGCAGGCCAAATGTGTGGCCAAATGCCGCTACTAGCATGTCTGCTGAGGCCTTGCTGGCCGAATATGGTGAGTTCGGTGCAAGGGGGGTCTTCTCTGTGAACTTGCCTTCGGGGCCTAGAGAGCCATATACCTCGTCGGTGGAGATCTGGTTGAATCGCTTGATACCCTTATCCTTGGCTGCCATCAGCAAGGTCAGTGTGCCGGAGACATTGGTCTCTATAAAGACCTTTGGCCCTATGATAGACCTATCTACATGGCTCTCTGCAGCAAAATTGATGATCGCCTCTATCTTGTACCTATCCAGCAGCTCACAGACCAGTTGGCCATCGCATATATCACCCTTGACGAACACGTGTCTGGGATGGTCCAGGAACCCCTCCAGGTTCTCGAGGTTACCAGCATATGTGAGCTTGTCTAGGTTGACCACCAGGCACTCAGGCTGCTCCTGCAAGACCATCCTGACGAAGTTGCTACCTATGAATCCTGCACCGCCTGTAACCAGTATATTCATAGGGTCTCCAGGAATCGTTTCAGTGGGACCTGCCATGGCAGGATAGGGCCATCCAAGAAGGGCCTTATCTTGTTACAATTGAACCTGCTGTTGGCAGACCTTGCCGCCTTGGATTGGTATTCAGTTGACTTACATGGGATCAGGGTGTTGGAAAGGCCCATCTGATCCAGGATGAACTGGGCCATCCCGAACCTGCTCGTATAACCCCTGCTAGCAAAATGGAAGATCCCCTCTGGCCTGTGCCTGATCAGGCAGCAGATGGCCTTTGCGGCCTCGCTGGTAGCTGTGGGGCTGCCTATCTGGTCATCCACTACCCGTAGCTGGCCGCCTGAGCGGGCCTTGTCGAGCAGCTTGGTCACGAAGTTCCTGCCGTTTGTACCATATGTCCATTGGAGCCTCAGGATGCACCAGTGGCAGCCGCTGGCCTGCAGCAACTGCTCGCCTGCCAGCTTGCTGCGGCCATATGTGCATATTGGATTTGGGGTGTCCTTTTCTGTATAGGGCCGCTGAAGTGTCCCGTCGAAGACAAAGTCCGTGCTTATGTGCAGTACCCAGATCCCTGCCTTCTTTGCCAACTCGCCGAGCCTGCTCACTGCCTCCGCGTTTACCTTGAAGGCCGCTGCTGCATTGTCCTCTGCTGCCTCCACATCGGTATAGGCAGCGCAGTTTACTACTGCACCTGCGGCCTGGATGGCCTCCTTTAGTCTTGCAGTGTCGGTTATATCTAGTTCTGGCAGGTCCAGACCAATGTTATCTATCCCAGCCTCCGTACAGGCCCTTGTAAGGTCAGACCCCAACATGCCCCTTGAGCCGAGTATGAGTACAGGTCTGCTAGCCATCCCTCCTGGTCCAGTCATACGGGATGTCATTGTTATGTGGATCAGTCCGGAACTCGTCTGGTTGGGCATAGTTATATGGTTCGGAGACCACATTGACCACGTATGCCTCTGCCTGGCCTACAGCCATCCAACCGTGCAGCACACCAGGTGGGATCCTTACAAGTCCTGGGCAGTGCTCGCCTAAATAAAGCTCATTGACCATCCTGAAGGTCTGGGAGCCTTCCCTTCCATCGTACAAGGCGAGTTTGACTATCCCCTTTACCACATAGAAGTGGTCTGTCTGTTTCGCATGATAGTGCCACGCCTTGACCACGCCAGGATACGTAGTGGTAAAGTAGACCTGCCCAAATCGTTCGAACCATGGATCATCGACCCGCATGATCTCGCCCAGCCGGCCCCGCTCGTCGCACATCACTCTTGCCCTCCTGATACCTACCCCGTCAATCAGGGACTGGCCTGAGCTGCGTACGATCAGGCCGTCTAGATTCAGGACCGGCCTTAGGGGCACGGTAGACTTGTTCATAATTGCGGGGCCTCCTCGACCAATTGGTTTGCCTTCTTGAGTGATTCGAATGTACCTGCGTCTGTCCACCAGCCGGACATGATGTCGTATTCCAGCCTTTGGCGGGATATATAGGCATTGTTTACATCGGTGATCTCCAACTCCCCGCGGGCAGAGGGCCTCAGTGTCCTTATGATCTGGAAGACATCGCTATCATAGAAGTATATGCCGGTAACCGCATAGTCGGACCTGGGTTTGGCCGGTTTTTCTTCTACCCGTAGGATCTTCCCATCCAGTATCTCTGCCACACCGAATCGGTGGGGGTCAGGTACCTGCTTTAACAAGACCCTTGCACCGCACTGCTGTTGGCAAAAACGCTGTGCATAGGGTCCCAAGGGATCTTGAAAGATGTTGTCGCCAAGGATGACCACAAGCCTGCCTCCACCGGAAAAGTCCTCTGCAAGGCCTAGGGCCTGGGCTATGCCACCTGCCTCATCCTGTACCTTGTACGTAAAACGGCACCCAAAATTCCTTCCAGAACCTAGTAGGCTTACCACATCCCCCATGTGCTCGACGCCGGTGACCACCAGGATCTCCTGAATCCCGATGGATGTCATCTTCTGGATCGGATAGAAGATCATTGGCATCTTACCTACCGGCAGTAGGTGCTTATTGGTCACATTCGTAAGCGGACGAAGCCTTGACCCTGTCCCACCTGCAAGTATAACGCCCTTCAGATTCATGTAACCCTCGTCATCTAGGACCTTATAGAATTATAAGAAGGGCCAGGCGATCTGTCAAATCGACAGTTCGCCTGGCCCGTTGAGATCTACCATTGCTATCTCAGGTCAAGGATTTGCGGTCCTTGTCAGTCTTATATCGTCTATATAGATGGTACCTTTGCCGTTTGGGGTTGGGTTGGACCTATTTCCTACACCCAGTGTTAAGGCAGATATGGCCTTTAGGTTGAGATTATTGAAGGTAGTAAGCGGTATATCCCACCTTTCCCATGCCCCTGTGGCTATGACCGTAGGATCTGGATGGGCTACCAGTTTGGTATTACCTGAGAGATCCTTGAGGACCAGATATACCTGCTGAGGACTATTGCCTGCCTCTAAAGGCTGTGCCACACCCAGGTCTGCAGACTGCCAAGAGCCTGTGATATTGCCTGTAGTGGATATAGAGGTCAGCTTTGCCCCACAGACCACATTTGCTACATGGCTTGTGATGGCAATGCCTATATAGACATCTAGAGGCATCTGTATGGTCTGTGGGTTCCAGGCCATAGCGGTCCAGTTGGTACCATCGGTTGAGTAATAGCCATAGAAGAGGTTGCTCTTCCTTTCTAGCTTTATCCATACAGGCACCCTCATGGCGATCTGGTCAGGTGTAGCTATAGGTGTATCGCTGGTGGCTGAAGCTGCGGTCTGGAGTCTTGCCTGGAATCTTACACCGTTTTGTCCTGCGTAGAGTACATAGGCCCAGCTTGCATCTGGGTTGAGGGATTCTCTGATCATTACACCTACCTTTGCCCAGGCGTGTGTATTTGCCAGGGATTCTACGCGTGCGATGATGGACCCATCGCCATGGAGTTCTTTATAGATGAACCTGCCCTGGTCGGCTGTGCCGTAGATATCTGAGCCGGTGCCATTAAGTAGCATGGCCCCTGGTGCATATTCTAGGAATGGCGGGGCCATACCTCTTAGGTAGATAGTCAAGGTATCAACGCCTCCTTTGGTCCAGTCTTGGGCAGGGGTTAGTAGTTTGGTTGTTTCGCTGTAGAAGGGACTGGAGGAGTTATCGTAGGCAAAAGGCATGGATTGTCTGCCTGAGTTGACTATGGTCCTTTCGGCGAATGGTGGTTGGATATTGCCTACAGTTGAGCCTGTGCCATTTCCTGTGGCAGGTGGTACGCTGCAGTCAGCAGAGCCACTATGACCTAGGCCATCTGTCCAGTAGAAGAATATCCTCTTGCATATATCGTCGTAGTCTTCGAAGTCATCTACGACTGCATAAGGTACTGTGGAGAAGGACCAGATATTGCCTTGCCAGGTGGGAGGATCTGCCAGTTGGTTGACCTCATCTACACGCCAATAATATGTGGTGGCGTAGGTGGGGTTGAACTGGGAGAGGTTGAAGGAGTGTTTTTGGATAGATATAGAGGTGGCTAAGGCGTTGGATACGGCGTTTTGGTCTGGGGCCAGGTATATGGTATGGGTTTGTGCTAATCTACCTGGTCTGAAGTCTACAGTTGCATCTAGAGGTACATTTGTAGCTGCATTAGCTGGGCTTGGGTAGAATGCCCTTGTAGGGACTTGGAAGAATCTGACCTCAGAGAGGCCTGTTTGGTTGATCAGGCCGCTGTAGTTGGAGTTTATGGTTAGTTTGATGTATTTGGCGACAAGACCTTGGAGGTTTATTTGTGTATTTGGGGTGTAGTTAGGTGAACCTGTTGCCTGGTTGAGTTGGAAATGTCCTAGGGTAGACCAGTTTATGCCATCTTGGGAGTAAAGGATTTCTATATCCTTAGCGCCTAGACCTATGGTGGGTTCTATGGCCATATTGGAGTTCCAGACCAGCAGATCTTGGAACATATAGGTATTGTCGAATTCGTATTGGATCCAGGCTGGCAGGGGTTCAGATGGGTTGGAAAGCCACATATCTGTATTTGAGGTGGAGTGTTGGTCAGCCTGGTTGAGGCCCGAGTTATCTATGGTCTTAATAGGGTCAGAGTCTGGGCTCATGGAGCTTGATGCAGTAGCGGTAGTAGGCCTTATCGGATATACATATGGCTCCACCGTAAATGACCAAATAGAACCAGTGTAGATGGTCGAAGTGGGGGGTGCAGCGATCTCGTCTACCCTCCAGTAGTATGTCTGGCCAAATGCAAGGGGGCCAGGGTTAAAGGATGTAGCGGTCTGCCCCTGACTTACTAGCACACCCCTAGGGTCGGTCCTGCTGGCTGCTTGGACGTCCTGTAGGTTGGTACCAAGATACACATCATGTGCCACCGCATCTGGCCCAGCAACCCAGCTCAGGACTGTATCATATCGGATGTCTGTGGCATTGCTCGATGGGTCTGGCCTCTTTGCTGCCTGGGATGGGGCAAGCCCTTCATCCCCGTCCCAATAGATCTCATCTACATATGTCCTTGATGACTGTATGGTCCCACCTGGACAGACAAATGCCATGCCTACAAACGCATCGGTCACTGGACTGGTAAATGGTATCCCGCCTGCCACCAGGTCGCCAGGCTCAGGCATGGTGGGCTCGCCCGAAGGGCCTGTTGCAGTGCTCAGGTATATGTCGAATCTATCGGTGGTGTTGTCCACGATGAGCCAGACGTTGTACCACGTGGCCCTCGAAAGGCCTGATTTCAGGATGGTACTGCCATCTACCTTGACCATGTCGAATCCGCCCGTGCCATTATCCAAAAGGCCAAAGCCCACTGCCAGGTTGGCCACATTGCCTATCAGGCCAGCAGTGATTGGGTTGCTGC
Organism: Sedimentisphaerales bacterium; assembly: GCA_029907605.1. Taxonomy (GTDB): domain Bacteria; phylum Planctomycetota; class Phycisphaerae; order Sedimentisphaerales; family Anaerobacaceae; genus DTPU01. Next base: position 16,727 of record JARYLO010000019.1, on the reverse strand, counting down.
TGGTATCGGTTATCAGACCGATATAGGTCCTGGGCACCTGGCTATCGGTCCTGATCATGAACCTAAAGAAGACCTTGCCTGTCTCGCCATCCTCTATGGGATTGGAGATCCCATTGAAACCAACCCCCCTTGCAGCACCTGCAGAGGTGGTCATGAACCTGACCACCCTGCTTCCGGTATTGTCCTCGATAACTACATTGCCGGTGGCCTCACTTTCTGTATCCCAGGTCCCTCCAAGTACGCCTGTGCACGCAAGGCCATCAGGTGAACCTGTTGCCATGGCATCAAAGTTCTCTACGAGCCTAAATCCGCCATAACCAATCGCTTGCGGAAGCAAGAAAACAGCCGCTATTGTCGTGAAAGCTATTATTCTTTTCATGGCTTGCTCCTTTCTATCGAGATATCTAAGGACCGATTCCTATACCTCCGTGGATTATTGCGTAACCATCCTTGTCAGTCTTATATCGTCTATATAGATGGTACCTTTGCCGTTTGGGGTTGGGTTGGACCTATTTCCTACACCCAGTGTTAAGGCAGATATGGCCTTTAGGTTGAGATTATTGAAGGTAGTAAGCGGTATATCCCACCTTTCCCATGCCCCTGTGGCTATGACCGTAGGATCTGGATGGGCTACCAGTTTGGTATTACCTGAGAGATCCTTGAGGACCAGATATACCTGCTGAGGACTATTGCCTGCCTCTAAAGGCTGTGCCACACCCAGGTCTGCAGACTGCCAAGAGCCTGTGATATTGCCTGTAGTGGATATAGAGGTCAGCTTTGCCCCACAGACCACATTTGCTACATGGCTTGTGATGGCAATGCCTATATAGACATCTAGAGGCATCTGTATGGTCTGTGGGTTCCAGGCCATAGCGGTCCAGTTGGTACCATCGGTTGAGTAATAGCCATAGAAGAGGTTGCTCTTCCTTTCTAGCTTTATCCATACAGGCACCCTCATGGCGATCTGGTCAGGTGTAGCTATAGGTGTATCGCTGGTGGCTGAAGCTGCGGTCTGGAGTCTTGCCTGGAATCTTACACCGTTTTGTCCTGCGTAGAGTACATAGGCCCAGCTTGCATCTGGGTTGAGGGATTCTCTGATCATTACACCTACCTTTGCCCAGGCGTGTGTATTTGCCAGGGATTCTACGCGTGCGATGATGGACCCATCGCCATGGAGTTCTTTATAGATGAACCTGCCCTGGTCGGCTGTGCCGTAGATATCTGAGCCGGTGCCATTAAGTAGCATGGCCCCTGGTGCATATTCTAGGAATGGCGGGGCCATACCTCTTAGGTAGATAGTCAAGGTATCAACGCCTCCTTTGGTCCAGTCTTGGGCAGGGGTTAGTAGTTTGGTTGTTTCGCTGTAGAAGGGACTGGAGGAGTTATCGTAGGCAAAAGGCATGGATTGTCTGCCTGAGTTGACTATGGTCCTTTCGGCGAATGGTGGTTGGATATTGCCTACAGTTGAGCCTGTGCCATTTCCTGTGGCAGGTGGTACGCTGCAGTCAGCAGAGCCACTATGACCTAGGCCATCTGTCCAGTAGAAGAATATCCTCTTGCATATATCGTCGTAGTCTTCGAAGTCATCTACGACTGCATAAGGTACTGTGGAGAAGGACCAGATATTGCCTTGCCAGGTGGGAGGATCTGCCAGTTGGTTGACCTCATCTACACGCCAATAATATGTGGTGGCGTAGGTGGGGTTGAACTGGGAGAGGTTGAAGGAGTGTTTTTGGATAGATATAGAGGTGGCTAAGGCGTTGGATACGGCGTTTTGGTCTGGGGCCAGGTATATGGTATGGGTTTGTGCTAATCTACCTGGTCTGAAGTCTACAGTTGCATCTAGAGGTACATTTGTAGCTGCATTAGCTGGGCTTGGGTAGAATGCCCTTGTAGGGACTTGGAAGAATCTGACCTCAGAGAGGCCTGTTTGGTTGATCAGGCCGCTGTAGTTGGAGTTTATGGTTAGTTTGATGTATTTGGCGACAAGACCTTGGAGGTTTATTTGTGTATTTGGGGTGTAGTTAGGTGAACCTGTTGCCTGGTTGAGTTGGAAATGTCCTAGGGTAGACCAGTTTATGCCATCTTGGGAGTAAAGGATTTCTATATCCTTAGCGCCTAGACCTATGGTGGGTTCTATGGCCATATTGGAGTTCCAGACCAGCAGATCTTGGAACATATAGGTATTGTCGAATTCGTATTGGATCCAGGCTGGCAGGGGTTCAGATGGGTTGGAAAGCCACATATCTGTATTTGAGGTGGAGTGTTGGTCAGCCTGGTTGAGGCCCGAGTTATCTATGGTCTTAATAGGGTCAGAGTCTGGGCTCATGGAGCTTGATGCAGTAGCGGTAGTAGGCCTTATCGGATATACATATGGCTCCACCGTAAATGACCAAATAGAACCAGTGTAGATGGTCTTGTCTGGAGATGTATTGACCTCATCTACCCGCCAGAAATACGTCTGCCCGAATGAGAGCAGCCCAGGATCAAAGGATGTGGTTGTCTGGTCCTTGCTGACAAGGACCGAACCTGGGTTGTTCCTTGTCGCTGCCCTGACCTGCTCAAGATCGGTACCAAGGTAAACATCATGCGTTGCCGGGAACTGGCCTGGCCTCCAGCTAAGGACCGTATCCCTTGGCACATCGGTTGCTTTGTCAGATGGCTGAGGACTGGTGGCAATGCCAGGGTTGAGGCTCCCGCCAGCCATTATGACCGGGATCATGTTGGCAGGCAGTGCCTCATTATAGATCCGCACATCATCGATCATCCCTGCCCACCACCACCTGGTAGTGCCGTAGGCATCGGCACCTATCAGGAGATCCGCAGTGTTGGTACTAAGGGGATTGGTGGAGGCGTTCTCTACATCAACCACACCATTGAAATAGATCTTCTGGTTGTTTCCTGGCGCAGATACATCGAATGTAACGGCTATATGCAGCCATTCATTCATGGGTATATCCGTGTTGGACCAAAGTAGATCCGGGTGAGATCCGGTGTTATTGCCACGCCAGTTCAGCCTTCTCGTGCCGGTAGCAGGCACGGTGTTGCCCATCCTGAGGCCATATGCAGACCACCATGCAGTGCCCCCAGTCCCTTTGCAAAGTAGCTGGCGAGTGGGTCCGGCGGTTGAGTAGACCCACATTGCCACGGTGATCGCATTGCTGATATTGAGGCTTTCGCTGTGCGGGATCCTGATATAGGCATCGGTGCCATTGCCCTGCCATGCCCCTACGATCTGGCCTTGTGCCCAGCCAGGGGTGCCTTGGCATGTACCATGATTGCCATAACCGGACGAATCCGTCACGGCAGTACCTGACCCTTCGTCCAGTTTCCACCAGCCGACCAGGTCTGCACTGCTGGTACCTGTCTGACCAAGAAGGATAGAGGTCGTCAAGATGATTGCAGATACCTTTGCGACGTTACGCATGGTTCATCCTCCTTTCAAGAATCGACTATAGTGACCTATCATCTGTCTTGTTACCCAAGAGTAATGCTGGTTCTGCAAACATGGCCCAGCAATACCTGTACAGCCCTGGGTTGGTAGTGACCAATGTCAGGAATCGATCCTGTGGTCCTATCGGGATCTCGATCTTGGCATGTTGGTAGGGCACGATGCCAAGTGTCTTGTGGAACCTGACCTGTCCATCCACTAGGACCCAGAAGTCGGTCTTGACTACATTCGGATCCCAGTCACGGTCGGCATACTCAAATGCGGTTTCGGAGATCCCGCAGATCGCACTAAACCGCTGTATCGTCGCGTGCGGGATATGAGATCGGATCTTCTCAAGATCGAACGTGATCCCTGCATTTGGATGCATACCGATGGAGGGCTGGTCAACAGTGCAGAATGTCCTTCCCACAAGTCGCCCTGGATGTTGTTCGAATGAACCTGCCTGGAACACAGCACCGTATAGGATGGTCTCAAAGCAGGTCCCCACCGTAGCGGGACAATCCTTAAATATGATACCTGTGGAGCTGATCACCACCGGTCCCTGATTCCCGTCTGGCACAAATACCCCGTCTACATATGGCAGGCCTGGTACCACTGCAAAGCCGCTTCCAGCCCTCTTAAGGACCTGTCTACCGCTGGTCACCAACCCTGTGGAGGGATCTATCCCTTGGCCGACTATACCTGTACCCAGCCCACTGCCACCCCCTACCATATCTGCCAGACTGAGTCTCTTGCCAGGTATGGCGAATTGGGGCCCCAGCGGCATCTGTCTAACGAACCAACGGGGTCTATGGGCCATGAGGACGCGCTCCATCCTGCCAGAAAGGTCGAATGTAACAGCCTGCCCCATTGCAATGGTCTGGCTATGGCCCTGGTCCGATGGCCTACACGCCACAAAACCCTCGAATACGTGCAGTTCAGCCGATCTCTCGCTGCCTACCAATAACCCGAACTCAGTGCCAAAGTCGACCACAGATGGGCCCGGGGTATGCACTGCAAAGCCCCGTGCCTGTGGTGGGACCTTTGCCGTAATGCAGCCGCCCCCAAGGTAGATCTTGTTGACCCCCTGCAATCTGAGGATGGTAGGGGCCTGGAGGATCAGCTCTGCACCTTTCCTAAGTACGACCTTGGCGTAGCCTTGCTCAAGGCAGTATCTACCTGGCCGCAACAGACTGTTAGGCTCGATGGGCCTATCCCATACGGCCTGGTCTGTGGCCACCAGCGTACCCAATGGCCGCTGGGAATAGATATACAAGCCGATCAGCATCAAGACCACAGCTGCCAAGGACCAAACCGCAGCTACCTTGATGACCCTTATGCTGGTCGTGATCAGGCCAGCGGCTGAGCTGGCCAGTCTTTCGAGGATGTACAGGTCCCTTCTTGGCTGCCTTGCAGCGTACCTATCCAGTTGTCGTTGCTGTTCGAGGAATTGCTCCAACTGCCTGGCTGCATATGCCTCTATCTGCCTTATCCGCTCCTCCTCTGGAAGGGTTGGGTCCAACGCAAGCCCTACTAGACCAGATGATGCTGGGGCCTTTGTCCTAGGCGGTTGGTCGGATGCAGTAGCGTCTAGGCCCGTAGGTCTGGGCAAGACCCCTACCAGGTCTACAAGTCCCACATACGTGGAGATGAACTCCAGATAGTACCTCCTTGCCTCTGGGTCGGTACAGATCAGGTGGTCCAGCCTCGCAAAGTCTGCTGTGGTGATGCTGCCATCTAGGGACCTGACGATCCACTCGGCAAGCAGGGTCTTGTCTAGATGTTGGCTATTCACGCAAGACCCTCCTTGGCCAGGGCTGCCCTGATGCATCGAAGCAGGGCATCATGGATCCTGGCCATCCTCTTGTAGATACTCTGCACGGACCTGCCGGCCTGCTGGGCGATGGCCTTTATGGTCATCTCCTGCTCATACCTGAGCCTTATCAGCTCACAATCCCTTGATGCCAGCCTTGACATACACCTGCGCAATGCATGCATCCTTGAGTCGATGTGCTCTATGAAGGGCTGGCAGTCTTGTTCCAACAGCTCGATGGCCAGGTTGCTGAGGTGCAGGGCATCCCTGGCATAACGCTTCCTCACGCTAAGTACCTGATATTTGGCGATGGTTATCCCCCATGTGGCGAAGCTCGTCCCTGGTACAAACGTGTCGAACCTGGACCACATGATCAAGACCGTCTGTTGGAACAGGTCCTCTGCGTCCTCGTGGTTTGGGACCAAGGAGAGGATAAATGCATAGATCCTCTTCTGGTTTGCCATGAGCAGACGCAAGAACTCGTTTGTCTTGGATGAATCGGTCATGGTCATTTCCACAAGATGGGTAATATCCAAGGTTATCGGCTATTAAACCAGGTCTGCTCAACCTACCTATGGCAGCAGGCTGATGGGGGCTTGGCACAAGGCGTCCATCACCAGGCCCAATACCAGGGCCAGGCCTGCCGTGGCATGCAGGATGAGGGTGGTCCTGTTGGCCACGGTCGGATCAGTAAAGCAAGCCTGGTAAAGGCCTGCCTGCCTCCAGGCGAGTACAACTAGCGGAAGGGTCAGTAGGGATGCCAGGCCCGCCCAACCTAGACTGGAGGACGCTGCCATCAAGAGGGCCACAATCACTGTGCTAAGCAATGCCATCCTGTAGATCTGTATGCATGCCTTGGGACCCAATAGGACCACCAAGGTCTTCTTGCCTGCGAGCCTATCCGGATCGCGGTCGGGGAACTCATTGATCAGGATCACCAGGAAGATCAGGAGGCTGATTATCAGTGCTGGCCCTAATGGCAGCAGGTCTATATGGGATGTCTGCAGGTAATAGCTGCCGTATACGGGCAGGAGGCCGAAGAGCAGGCCTATGGAGATCTCGCCTATACCCCTGTAGCCGATCTGGATGGGCCTGGCGGTATAGAAGTACCCGCCAAGGGTCCCGGCAAGCCCAATGAGCAATATGAACAGACTCCGTTTGATGGCCACGATGCATAGCCCGATACAGGCCCCGATACCGAGCAGTACAAGGCCCAGTCTTTGTGTCTGTCGCGGTGAGAGGATCCCTGTTTGTATGAACCTTCGGCCCCCAGAGAAGGGGGTTGGCGATATGTTGTACCAATCGTCGCCTGATAGGTGGTCATAGTAGTCATTGATCACGTTTGCCCCTGCGTGCAGAAAGACCACCCCTGCCATGGCAGCGATGAACATCGCCCAGTCCACACCTCCGCCAGCTACCATGCCTGCCGCAGTACCCACAGCCACAGGTATCATGCTTGCTGTGAGGAAGGTCGGCCTTGTGGCCTGGAAGTAGGTAATCCAGCTTGTGGGTTTTTGGCTACCCTTCATCTTCGTCGGAACGTATAATAAAGAAGATGGCCTTAGGTGCCAAGAAGGAAGGAGACCGACCATGAGACGGTCTTACAACTGCCTAAAAGCCTGCCTCGCTGCAGCCGTGCTTCTGTTGCTATCTGCCACTGGGTCATACGGTAAAGAGAAGGCCCACTCGATCCAGCAAGGTCCTGGTTCCATAATACGGGCAGGGCTATCTAGTATCCTTCAGCCGCCAAGAAGGTCGGAAAGCCGGTCTTCACGACCGGCCTTGCCTGCCAGGCCGCAGGTAACAGGTCCTGCAAGGGTAGATTCGCCTGCCTCAAGACGGACTGGATCTGTGTTCCAGGGCCTTGTAGATCGTGTCTCTGCCAACCTTCAGCCTAGACGCCAATCCCAGCAAGGGGCCAGAGGACCTGTGGAACGACCTGAGCCATCGCAGGGGCCTGTCGGACCGGCAGGGCCCAGCCGGACCAGCGGACCTGTGAACCCAGTTGTGGCCATCACAGACAGGCTTGAGCAGGTCCTGTCCCAGCCTCGATCCAGATCCCCTAAGGCAGCCCGGCCATCAGGCAGCAATGCCGGGCCTCAGGTCAAGGATAAGGATGTGAGGCCTGTGCCACAGGGAAAAGGTGAGGCCAAACCACATAGCGAGATCACCTCGAGCCGCATTAATAGCATTGATAGGCCCAGGTTGCCTGCAGGTAGGTCCGAGCGGGGTCATGCTGAGGCTCGTCTGGAGGGCCGAAGGTCTGATGGGATTTTAGATCACGGGCGGATCACCAATGTCATCGTTTATCATGATCGTAAACCAGTGGTCCGCACTACGCCCCGCTATGTGTTTGTGACCTACGACCTGCATCGCCGTCCTTCATACAGGATCATATGGCCGTCATTTAGGGTGGGGATCTGGTATCATGTGGGCCGGGATTGGTGTGTAGGTTTCTACTGGCCCTTCTACCACAGGAAGTATGTGTTTGTGAGCCTGGATGGCTGGTGGCCATGGGATTGTACTGAGGTCAGGTACTACTGGTACGGCTGTCATCCTTATGTTTGGTGTGGATCCTGTCTTGTGCCTCTTGAGGTATGTGGAAACGTCTACAATTACTACACCTACAACTATCGCCAGGATCTACCTACCTCTGCGCAGGCACCTGGCCAGAAGACCATCTATGGTATACCTGAGGACCAGTTGAGGCCAAAGGAACCTCAGGAGCCTGGGCAACCGAATACGGTAGATCGACTGTTCGAGCAGGGTGTGGAGGTCTTTGAGCAAGGGGATTTCGGCAAGGCCGCCGAGTTATTCCAGCACGCAGCCCAGGCCCAGGCCGAAGATCGGATCATCCCATTTGCATATGCCCAGGCCCTGTTTGCAGATGGCAGGTATGCCCAGGCAGCAGAGGCATTGAGGAAGGCATTGGGTGGCGGTCCAGATACCAAGGGGATACTGTATCCGAGGGGTCTTTATGCGGATGATCAGGTCCTTTATGACCAGATAGATCGGCTGGTTGGTTTGGTAAATGAGACGCCAGAGGATACGGACCTGCAATTGTTGCTTGGATATCAGCTCTTGGGCATAGGCCAGGCAGGCCAGGCCATCGATCCACTGGAAAAGGCAATGCAAGACCCGAGGAATGTGCAGGCAGCAGAGAGGCTCCTAAGGTTGGCCAAGGAGATACAGCAGGCATTGGATGAGGAACCGCAACAGGACCAGCAGAGCACCGAGCCAGCGGATCTGGCCCAATAGCTTACTATAGCCTACCGCTCCTTATGATGGATGCCACCAGCCATATGCCGAGTATGGCTGCAACTACGTATCCAGCTACGCCCAAGGTTTGTAGGGATATAAACCCTAGTGCCTTCCCCTCCTGAGGTACCAGCAGGCTCGAGGCCACCAAAAGGGCAGCGATGATCAGGGCAAAGCTTATGCGATTGGAGCTCTTGTCGAGGGTCTTGGTCAAATTCTCGAGGTGTTCATGGTGGACCCTAACCTGGATCCTGCCCAGCCTCATCTTTCGTACCAGCAGCTCCGCGTCTTGCGGCAGTTGCAGGGCCATGGACGTAGCCCTGTAGAGCGAGGACTGAAGGGTCTGCCAGAGTCGTTTAGGCTTTAGGTCAGCAGTAAGTATCTGGCGTACATAGGGTGTTATGGCCTGAGCCATGTTGAAATCAGGGTCAAGGGACTTGCCGAAGGATTCGATCGTGGCCAGGCTCTTTAGCATCAGACTGAAGCGGGCTGGGGTCCTGACCTTATGGGTGCGGATCAGATCAAAGACCTGTGTGAAGATCTGGTTGAAAGGGATGTCCTTTAGCGGCAGATTGCGGTAATTGGCGATCAACTGTTCTATCTCTGCTGAGAGCCTTGCCTGGTCTGTCTGCTCTTCTAGCATCTGGTGGCCATCCAGGATCGACACGATCCTTGCCCCGTCATTAAGCATGATCGCATGGAGGATCTCGCCGATCAGCCTGCGATCTGTGGAAGGCAATACGGCCACCTGGCCGAAGTCGATAGGACAAAGCACATTGTCGGGCAGGACAAAGAAGTTGCCAGGATGTGGGTCTGAATGGAAGATCCACAACTCGAAGACCTGTCGCAGGACAAAGTCCGCCCCCCTTCTTGCGATCAACCTTTGGTCAAGGCCATGCCTGGCCAGTGCCTCCACAGGTGAAGGCTTGATGCCATCTATGTATTCCATGGTAAGGACCGTATCTGTGCAGTACGGCTCAAAGACCCTTGGGATATGAATTGCAGGGTCAGACTCGAATGCCTTTGCAAATCGCAGGATATTCCGCCTTTCATTGGCCAGGTCCGTCTCCCGGATGATGGCCTCGGTCAGGTCATCAGCCATCCTTACCAGGTCAAGACCCTGGCCCTCCCAGATCGTGCCTTGGAGCAGGGATGCCAATTCCTTGATGATCTGGCACTCGGTCCTTACCAACTGGCGGATCCCAGGCCTGAGCACCTTAATGACTACCTCGGTCTTGTCAGGCAGTTGTGCCCGATGTACCTGAGCGATACTGCCTGCTGCGATCGGGTCGTTTTCGAACCTTAGAAAAAGTTCCTTGATAGGTCTACCCAGCTCCTGTTCGATCGTCTGGATGATCTGGTTGGGGTCTGCTGGGGCCACCTGATCTTGGAGCCTGGCCAGCTCGACTACGTAATCATGCGGGATCAGGTCTGGTCTGGTGCTGAGCAACTGGCCGAACTTGATGAATGTGGGGCCAAGCTCCTCTAGCACCAGCCTTACCCTGACCGGCCTAGTGTGGTATTTGGCAGGGGATGAGGTGTCATAGTAGATGGGTCTGTGGGCCTTACCTTGGACCCTGAGCCTTATGAGGTCAGCAACCTCCTCGAGGCCGTACTTGACCAGCACGGCCATGATGTGCCTATAGCGTCTTAGGCGTCTGAGCCTACTGGTAAGGCCTGGTATCCACACATTCGATACCGTCAAAGCCTCTGGAGGATCTGGTCTAGCTTCTCCTCAATCCGCCTGATATCCTCCTTTGTAGCCAACGGCAGCTTACCTACCGCCTTGCCAACCTGATCCGAGATGAGCTTTTGCAGCTCTGCCTTGGTCTTGTCTGCAGTATCTAGCAGGTCCTTGACAAAGCCAGATCGCTGTTCCTGGACTGCCTGGCCACGCTTGACATATTCTTCGAAGATCTCCTCAGCACGCTGGCGGGTCATGGACAGGGCCCCCAATCCTGCAAGCATGAGTTTGTCTATGGCCTCGAACATGGTTTGGACCTCCCAAAATGTCTCTTTGTTGTTGTGAACATCCATATGTAGGATAGAGCAGTTGGGCCTGATTGGCAAGCCGTAATCCGTGTTGCCTGACTCAAAGGGGGCCATGTATAATCTTGCCGGCCTATTTGGAAGGATCTGAGATGCTATATACGCTTATCTGTTTGGTCTGTTTCATGGCAATCCCTGCCAATGACCCCAATTGGGCCAAGATAGCTGCATCGGAAAAGGACCCACAGCGGCTGATAAGGCTGACGATGGATCGGACGATGGCTATATTGCAGTCCAGGGAATTGGACCTACCTGTAAAGCAGGCAAGGATCGTCGATATTGTGACAACCGTACTCGATGTAGACGTCATGGCCAGGCTTACCTTAAGCACGCATTGGCAAAGGATGACCCAGCAGCAACAGCAGAGGTTTACTGGCCTTTTTCTGGAGCTTCTCAAGGCCACATATCTGGGGAAGTTGGCGGATTATAATGACCAGAAGATAGAGATCGGGCCTGGCAAGGTGGTGGATAGGCGGGCCCAGGTACCTACTGAGCTGGTATCAAGGGATAAGAGGATACCCATCATCTACAAACTCCACCTTGCTGATCAGAGATGGAGGGTCTATGACGTCGAGATAGATGGCGTTAGCATCGTGATGACCTACCGGGCCCAGTTCCAGGACGTGCTGGCCAAAGGCACGATAGAGGACCTCCTGACCAAACTGCAAGACAGGACAAAGGACCCAAACCAGCCTCGAGGGGGTTAAGGGCTGGCGATGACTGGCCTACGTACACTTCCGCTACGGTTCTACGATAAGGTGATATTGCGGCATCCAGGGTGGGTCCTGGCGGTCCTGGCCCTGGTGGCGGTGATACTGGGCAGGTATGCCGGTAGGTTTAGATTCGATGCCTCCTCCCGCACGCTGGTGATGGAAGGCGATAAGGACCTGCAGTATGCAAGGATGCTGGAACAGAGGTATGGTTCCAGTGAGATGCTGGTGATCGCATTCACGCCAAAGCAGGACCTCCTATCTGCGCACACCTTGCAGACGATCCGCAGGATCCGCGATGACCTGCGCCAATTGGGGTCATTGGAGTCAGTTACAACCATACTGGATGTGCCATTACTTGAAAGCCCTGTGGTCGGCCTAAAGGAACTGGGCTCTACGATCAGGACATTGGAATCGAATGACGTGGACTTCCAGCTTGCCAGAAAGGAGTTGGCCACAAGTCCACTGTACAGTCAGTTGCTTGTCAGTTATGACCTTCGCACAACCGCCATACTGATGTTTGTGCCTGAGGATCGGGCATATCAGCAGTTGGCCCAAGAGTATGACCAGCTCCTTGATCTGAGTAGACACCAGCAACTAGACGCCCTTCAGCGGGACCGGTTACGCAACCTTGATAAGCAGTTAAGTCTACTCCGTGACAAGATCAGGAAGGAACGGCACCTGCTCGTGACGTCCATAAGGTCTGTTATGGATCGCTATCGCGACGAAGGTCAACTGGTCCTAGGCGGTGTCAGCATGATAGCGGATGATATGCTGACCTTCATCAAGAAGGACCTGCGGATCTTCGGCTCTGCCGTGTTCCTACTGTTGGTGGGGACCTTGGTATTGATCTTCCGAAGGGCCAGGTGGGTCCTTCTGGCATGTCTTGTATGTGCTATTTCGGTCCTATACATCGTGGGGCTGCTCGGCTGGCTCGGATGGGAGGTGACGGTCATATCGTCCAATTTCATCAGCCTCCAATTGATCATAACCTTGGCAATGGCCATTCACATCATCGTCAGATACATCGAGCTTTCCGACCAGCGACCTTATGCCAGCCAGGGTCAGTTGCTGCACCAGACCATTGCTGCCATATTGAGGCCTTGCGTTTACTCTGGCCTGACCACAGTAGGGGGCTTTGCATCCCTGATATCCTCCAACATCAGGCCTGTGGCCAGCTTCGGCAAGATCATGGTCCTGGGGGTATCCATTTCGATGGCGGTGCCATTGCTGCTCCTGCCTGCGATATTGATGTTCTTGCCTGTGGAGCGGAGCCGTACGGCGGCAGGGGATAGGTCCTCTTTGACCATCCTCCTTGCCAGGCTCACCGTTGGATATGGGCCCTGGATAATGGCAGTTGCAATTGTGGTGACCATCTTCAATCTGCTCGGGATCAGGAGGCTCCAGGTAGAGAATTGCTTCATCAATTACTTCAAGACCGGCACCGAGATCCGTAGGGGACTAAGGCTGATAGATCAGAAGCTGGGCGGTACTACACCGCTTGATGTGGTGATAGACTTTCCCTCAACACAGGTCGAACAAGGGCCTGTTGAGGATGATCTGCTGGCGGAGTTCGAGCGGGCGGATCAACAGGACTATTGGTTCACTCCTCACAAGATAGGGATAATAAGGGCAGCACACCGATATCTTGATGGCCTTGAGCAGACAGGTAAGGTCCTTTCCCTGGCCACATTGGTTGAGATGATCGAAAGACAGAATAAAGGCAGGCCCCTAGATGCCCTTGAACTGGCCTTGCTATTCAAGCAGGTCCCGCAGCCCATCAGGGATATGCTGGTAAGGCCATATGTGTCTGTAGGGCACAACCAGGCAAGGATATCGGTCAGGATACTGGATTCATTGCCTGGCCTTGAGCGTAAGGCATTGCTGGATAAGATCAAGAAGGAGTTGCCGCAGGTCCTGGGCGTGGAGGCAGATCAGATCCACCTTGCAGGGCTGCTGGTCCTGTACAACAACATGTTACAGAGCCTGTATAGTTCACAGGTACTTAGCCTTGGCCTTGCCTTATTGATGCTCTTGCTGACATTTACGATCCTGTTTCGTTCCATAACCCAGGCCCTGGTCGCCATTGTACCAAATGCCTTTGCCATAAGCTGCGTGCTTGGCCTTATGGGCTGGCTGAACATACCGCTGGATATGATGACCATCACCATTGCAGCCATAGGCGTTGGCCTTGCTGACGATGATACGATCCATTACATGCATAGATTTAGGCACGAGCTGTCCATAGGCCATGGCTATGCCCAGGCCCTGTTCCGCGCGCACGCCAGTACGGGCAGGGCCATATACTACACCACCGTGGCATTGATGATCGGGTTTTCTGTCCTGGTCCTATCCAACTTTGTCCCCAGTGTGTACTTTGGCCTATTGACAGGATTAGCGATATTCGTTGCCTTGTTGGCATCATTGACCATCCTGCCGGAGTTGATACTGATCATTAGGCCCTTTGATAGGTCCATAGGCCGTGAAGGCAAGGATAAGCCCAAGGATTAGTAGGATCTTAATGTTATCCCTGGCCATGCTTGCCGTCAGTGGCTGCAATGCCGGTTTGCGCTCCTATCAGCAGCACAGCGTCTTGATCACCGCAAGTGAGGAAGGGTTGGATCTATTGGAACAAGAGTATCAAGCTTCTGGGCAGATGGTAGATGACCCCCTCGAAGGGTTCAATAGGGCTGTATTTGGATTCAACGATGCAGTCATGCATGAGATCATCAGGCCTGTAAGCGAGCTTTACTGCGGACTAGTCCCGTCTGTGGTCCGCAACGGTATCAGCCATTTCTATCACAATGCAACCACACCCGCCAGATTCGTAAGCTGCATGCTCCAAGGCAGGTTTGACGAGGCAGGGATGGAGTTTGGAAGGTTTGTGGTCAATAGTACTGCAGGCATATTGGGCGTAAGTGACTTTGCAGGCCAGCATTTGGGGCTTGTCATAGAGGAGGATGAGGATATGGGGCAGGCCCTTGCCCACCTGGGTATAGGCCGGGGTCCTTATCTGGTCATACCTTTGTTGGGCCCTTCATCCGTTCGGGATGCTGCAGGTGATCTGCTAGACTGGCTGATGAACCCCTTGAGGTATATAGAACCCTGGGAGCTATATGCTGGGATTACTACTGTCAGGACGGTCAACGACTTCCCGTCGAGATATCAGGCATATCAGCAGGTCACAAGGTCTGCCCTAGAACCCTATGTGGCCTTAAGACAGGCCTACATCCAACATCGCAAGGCCAGCCTGGACAGATAGTTACTGGTAAACAGGCGATTGCAAGCTTAAGACGGATAATCGCATAGAAGGCAGGACCTCGAAGTTCCTGATGGTCCGGGTATAATAATTATAGGAAATAGGCAGGGTGATGAAGTGAAGAGGTTATGTATATATTCATGTCTGGTGGTCTGTTCTGGGCCCGCATGCCTAGGGCCTAGGTGTCCGGCGGCTCAGCTCCAGACTCGCAGATCCGCCGCTATCCACACATCCATCAGGTGCATTGTTGGCCACCTCGGCTATGAGCCCAATGTGGTTGAGCTGCTGCTTGCGAGGCTGGAGGATTGGTCAGGTGTTAGGCCTTCTGACCTGGAGGGGTATGCAAGTAGGCTCGAGGGCGTAAGGTCGGATCAAGATGAGTCGGTCATGGCAAGTCAAGAATGGACCACAGTAGGTGCGATCTTGCGATCGATTACCATTAGACTTGTGGCCGAAGCCGACCAGTTTAGTTTGGTAGGTGCCTTGACTACTGGCAGACACAATTGTCTTTGTGTCACCCAGATCTTCTACATCTTAGGTACCTCTGTAGGCTTGCATGTGATCCCTATCGAGGTGCTCGAATTCAAGGGTCCTGGACCTTTACCTCCAGGGGCAACCCACGTCTCCTGCATGGTGGAGTTAGCAGATGGGACAACGGTCATGCTAAATGCCATGCCAAGATACGGGCTCAGCAGGCCGTTTGTACTTGATCAGTGGTTCCAAGAAGGCCGTCAGGTCCTGCGCCTTAGATCCAAGGCAAATCCCCTTGGACTTTACAGAAGATTCCGGATCTTGGACCCTAATGGTCTGGCTGCCTGTGTAATCAATAGCCGTGGCGTGCTGCTAGCAAGCAGAGGTTCATATCTGCAGGCAACCGATTGCTACCTTGCTGCCATGAATTTGGATCCACACAACCCACAGATTTATAATAATCTTGGTATAGCTTATCGTCATCTTGGCCTTCTCTACAAGGCCATAGAGTGTTACAGCAAGGCCATTGAGATTAGACCAGAATGCGTAGAGGCCTATTGCAATAGGGCAGCGGCGCACAACTTGTTGGGCCACCCCGATGAGGCCATCACAGACTGCAACACCGCGATCGCTATCTGCCCGAGCTTTGCCCAGGCGTATAACAACAGGGGCAATGCATTTGCTCGGATTGGTAGGTACCAGGAGGCCTTGGCGGACTATTCAAAGTCTATCAGCCTGGCACCCCGTCTTGTACAAGCATATGTAAATAGGGCCATTGTCCAGGCTATGCTGGGTCGATCCCAGGCTGCAAGACAGGACTTGGCCAAGACGGCCAGGTTGGATCCTGGGATCCGCCAGAAGGTCATCGCTGTGTCCAAGAGGTTTGCCCTTGACCTAAGGTGATCTATTACTGTGATACCAGCATGGCAGCATAGCCGCCACCTGGGGCCATATGGATCCTCAAGGTATCTGAAGGCCCGACCTGTGTTGTCAGCTTCTTATAGTCAATACCTATCCGATCTGCATTGATCCCATCTTGATAGATGTTGGCCTTATACGAGCCTGGCGGCAGGAAGTCTAACCTGATCTGGAGGTCCCTACTGGTCCAGTCGGTCATTGCGCCTATGTACCAATCCTTGCCTCGCCTCCTGGCCACCACCACATAGTCGGCCACCTTTGCATCCAGGCATATGGTCTGATCCCATACAGTAGGTACCTTTGCCAAGAACTCCATACACTCAGGCTCGCGTAGATAGTTCGATGGGCTATCAGCTAGCATCTGCAGGGGGCTCTCATATACAACGTACATGGCAAGTTGGTGACATCTAGTCCCTTGGCTCATGGGTCTGTTGAAGTTTATGGCAAAGTCCCTCTCTTGGGCATTCAACATGGCACCTGGCGTGTAATCCATTGGCCCTGCCAGCATGCGGATAAAGGGTATGGTGAGATTGTGCTCGGGCGTGATATCCCTGGACCACTTGTTATGTTCAAGCCCTTTTACCCCTTCATTAGTGATGACATTGGGATATGTCCTGTACAGACCAGTGGGCTTGTATGCTCCGTGGAAGTCTACCAGCAAGTGTCTCTTCGCTGCCTCCTGGGCGACCTTCTGGTAATAGTTGACCATCCACTGGTCATCCCTCTGCATGAAGTCCACCTTTATTCCCACTGCCCCCAGCTTACTGAAGCGTTCCATGGCGGCGTCGAACTGGTCTTCAAGGGTCTTCCATGTCATCC
>JARYLO010000199.1 GCA_029907605.1 Sedimentisphaerales bacterium | reverse complement strand
GGTCAGTATCCTGGAGGTCGAGGATGCCCTTATGCAGGTGCCTGGTATCCATCAGGCAGCAGTCATACCGGTCGAAGACCATACCTTAGGACAGGCACTGGAGGCATTTGTGGTGCCTGCCAAGGATATCTTTCTACAGGAAGAAACGATTAGACGTCAGTTGTCTCAGTCCCTCTCAAGATTCAAGATCCCGCGATGTATCCACATCTGCGAAGCCTTGCCCATGGATCCGTCAGGCAAGGTCATCAAGTCAAGGCTTCAGGCCCACCCTAAGGCCTGAGGTTCCTGCCTACCTGGCCAGGCGCCTCCGCGCGATCTGGCCACAGATCACACCTAACCCACCAACGAAGATCGCACCCGGTAGCGGGACCAGTGCAACCCTGTGATCGTCAAAGTATGACAGGTCATCGCCGGGCTTGGCATAGTCCTTCCGACCATATCCCCATACCTTATCGACGAGCTTTATATACCCCGCCCCGGCAGGCATGGTAAATAATGCACTATACTGGTGCCATCCGTCTTCCATGGGTACAATCGTGACGATCCCAGGTGGGTCCGAGCAGGGTGCCCCTATCAGCCAGTTACTGCTGAGCTTTTGGTAGCCGGGATCATATACATATACCCCGAGGAATGGGCAGCCACCGCTGACCCAATCTATCCAGGCCGATATCTGGTAGGTCTGGCCGGATACTACAGGGATGAAAGGTGAATAGTAATAGTAATGCTCTACGTTGTTATGACTGATCTGCTGTACCCATGTGCCGGATGGGGCACCGGGTACCTCCACTCTTTCTACAGAGCCCGTCTGTGCTGTCCAGCCACCTGTCCCTGTTTCCCAATCCTGCATGTACACAAACCCCGCGTGCAAGGGACAGACAAGGAAGAACAACCCGATCGAGACACCTAAGACAGTTCGTACGCAACTCACTCCTTACCCTCCTTTCCCGATCAGTGAGTACTGCCTGAGCGATCACTCTAGCGGCTCAGATGAACACTTATAAATTACCAAGGTAGCGCCTAGATTGTCAAGATAAAAAGACCAAGGATTATGGATAAGGCTGTGCGAGCTGCACGTCGTTGACTCATAGGTCCTGGCAGCCGATCATCCTGGCCATTACCTGGTTGGTAGGGCTATAGATTGGGATCTGTAACCAGACCTTTGGCACGTAGGCAAGCCTCATCCCCATCCCGACCGTCATTGCCAGAAAGGCCAGGCGCCAGGGGTCTGGGTATGGCGTGGTAGCAAAGTACATGCCGTTATCGGCCCTTAGCCGCTCAAATGCATCCCTCCTTGCAATAAGGCTGGCAAGAGGCGGCGTCCAGCCGCAGGCGATGTTCTCCGGGCTGATGTGGCCACTGTGCCAATACCTCAAGGGCTGGTCTGAATGATGACCAGCGATGTATGCAAGGTCACCGTACACAGCATGTGCCTTTGTGGCAGCCAGGGTCTGGGCTGCATCTGCGATCACAGAGGTGGATGCAAACCGGTCGCACACATGTATCATGCCTACAAGCTCGCCTTCGGCCCTCTTGAGGCCTTCGTTGAAGGCGTCGTATATCGCGCAGTATGCATCTAAAGGATCAGGGATAGGGCCTCTAGCCTGATGTGGGGCCATAGGGCAATAGCAAGGTCCTGGCCCAGATACATAGATGTAGTCGACGTCTACACCTTCCTGGTAATGGGGCTCTTGGTGTGGACATCTGCCGAGTACCGGGCAGGCGAGGATCAATGAGTACTGCATCAAGGCCTCCTTTCCTCCGAACTAAGCCGCCTCCTGACAGCCGAAGAAATCCCCGGGCTCTGGCCCAGTTAACTTGATAGCGAACCTTGGTAGCAAGCCCGAAGATCAAACAAATTATATTTGTACTTCTAGGCTTGTCAAGGGCAATGTCCGATGTAATTGTCCCAAGGATTGTGGGGGAAAGTGGCAGGGGGCTATGATCTGCACCAGGCCTTAATTGCCCCTAACCCCT
>JARYLO010000198.1 GCA_029907605.1 Sedimentisphaerales bacterium | reverse complement strand
GTTTGCACCTGGCTAGTTCCCTAAGGAGATCTCGGTCATCTACGAAGATAAAATGCCACGGATTTAGATTCCTGGACGAAGGGGCCCTGACCGCTGCCTCCTTGATAATGGCTAGCTTCTCAGGTTCTATGGGTCTGGCCTGATAGGCACGTATACTCCGCCTTGCACGCAGCAGTTCGATCATTGGCCAGCCTCGCTCCGCAGTAGGCCCAGGGCCTTCATCCACTCCTGACAAAGGACGGGCCACAAGGCCACTGCGCCGCCAGGCCCTCCCAGCCCAAACCCATGCCTGGATTCGCGGAATATGTGGATCTCGGCCCGTACGCCGGCCTTCCTTAATGCCTGGTAGAAAAGAAGGCTATTCTCTACAGGCACGGCCTTGTCACCATCGCCATGCACTAGAAATGTCACAGGCGTATCGGCCGTCACCTGTCGCTCATTGGAGAGCAACTCGATCAGCCTCTGATCAGGTGCATCACCCAGCAAGTTCTGCCTAGACCCCATATGACAGTAAGGCGGATACAGGGTGATCACTGGATAGACCAGTACAAGGAAGTCGGGCCTGGAGCTGACCTGATCTATAGGGTCAGTCGAATCCAGGTCATTTTGGCCAGGGTGGGTTGCCACCGTGCTGGCCAGGTGCCCGCCTGCCGAGAAACCCATTAGCCCGATACGGTCTGGTCTTACCCCCAAGGATCCTGCCTTGTATCTGACCAGCCTAATGGCCCTCTGCCCATCCCATAAGGGCACAGGGTATTTGTAGCCATTGCCATTGTGCCTATACCGTACCACAGCGGCAAGGACACCTATCTTTGTAAGCCAAGCTGCCACCTGCTGACCCTCGTGGTCCGTTGCCAGGTGCGTATAACCGCCGCCGGGGAATATGACTACCGCTGTCCCAGTTGTCTGATTCGGCTCAGGGCTGTAGAAGGTGATCGAAGGTCTGTCAAGCTCCTGATCGGCCTTGGCACCTGGTGGGGTCCCGGGCCAAAGGGGCTCTACTACCGCAGTCGGCCAGGCCCTACCGACCAATGCAAGAACGGCAATGGCTGCTACCATGCTCATGTGCCTCCATTCCAAGCTCAGCGGCACTGACAGAGCCGATGGTGGGACTCGAACCCACAACCCCAGCTTTACGAAAGCTGTGCTCTACCGTTGAGCTACATCGGCAAGCGACGTCGATATTAACCTTGTGGCCCAGGCATGTAAAGCCAATGCACCGGCAGGTTGAATCCACCATCCCGAATGTGGTACAGTATCCTTGTGGCTGCCTCAAGAAACTACATGGTTGCACTGGGACGCGTCCTGCTAAGGTGGACATACCTTTACGCAGTTGTAATCTGGACTGGCTGCGGGTTTGGCCAGCAGCAGGTGGTCATAAACGAGATCCTTGCCAGCAACAGCACTGTCAACACCGACGAACAGGGCCAGTATGACGACTGGATAGAGTTGTACAATCCGGGCCAAGGGCCTGTTGACCTGGCAGGGTTCTACCTAACTGATGATCCGGACAACCTCACAAAGTGGCAATTCCCACTGGATCGGCCGGACCTGACCACCATACCAGGTGGCGGCCACCTTTGTGTCTGGGCCGACAATGCCCAGGGCGTCGCAGAACTGCATGCGTGCTTTAGACTGGATAGCAGCGGAGAGGTGGTCATACTAGTTGGGCCTGACTGCAAGTCCATCCTAGATCAGGTGACCTATCCCCCGCTGATGCCCGACGTATCCTTTGGTAGGATACCTGATGGCGGTCCAGGATGGGTGATCATCTCTACCCCCTCCCCAGGCGGGCCGAATGATGACATCTTTGATGGCATAGTAGAACCGCTGCAATTCAGCCATGAAAGGGGCTTCTATACCGAGCCTTTCTACCTGGAACTGACCTGTCCTTCCCCGGATGCCGTAATACTTTACACCCTTGACGGCCGCCACCCCTTGGACCAAACCGGCCGTACACTCCTAGGGCAGGTCTACAAGGCCCCCATA